>JBBKWW010000196.1:0-16977 GCA_037969155.1 Moraxellaceae bacterium | reverse complement strand
GTCCGCCAATCCTACTTGTCATCACGGATCAATTCACCGATGATGCAGCAGAATACTGATCGCACCTATCATTTGTTCATTGATGATTCTCGGGTAGCGGTGAGTCCAACCAACCCATTGATGTGGCTGTGGATAAGAAAACAGCAACAAAAAGTTCTGGAGCTTTGAACATGACGCATAAGTTTCAAATTCAGCACGATGTGTCTGAGTTTAGTCTTGAAAATTTTCGCACCGCGCTCGCTAACCCTGCGTTCCATGCTGAACTAGCAGAAACACTACCGGGTACCAA
Organism: Moraxellaceae bacterium; assembly: GCA_037969155.1. Classification (GTDB taxonomy): domain Bacteria; phylum Pseudomonadota; class Gammaproteobacteria; order Pseudomonadales; family Moraxellaceae; genus JAYXXU01. The sequence continues at coordinate 16,688 of JBBKWW010000196.1, read as the reverse complement.
GGTGGTTATTTCACGTTCAGAATGTATCGACAACCAATACTACATGTTGCGCGAGCTGAACCTTGAAGCCAACATCCCAAAACTGGCGCAAAAATTCCTCAAAGATGCGCTGCGGATTAAGCGGGTCGAAAACTGGAATCTCAACACCATGAACGTCGAACTGACCTTTGTGTTAAACATGCCCGCTGAGTTTCGTTGCCATGGCAGCATCGTTGAGCAAGGCCAACAGACGTTTTTCAAACAAGACTGGGAAGTCGATGTACGAATTCCGCTGATTCATGGTGTCTTGTCGCGGCATGCGGAAGAAGAAATTCGGCGCTTTAATCAAATTGAAGCCGAGGTTTTTCAGCAACTTATACCTAAATACATCTAACAGCAGCGACTGTTCAGGCGTGCATCGTGACTGAATCAGCCACGATGCAACCACAGTGAGCTGCTTATATCTGCCCTGCCCGAATCTGCTGATCAAGCTGCTCAAGCCGCTCAATCGTGCCGACATCGACCCAAGGCTGCTGTAAGTGCTGGCCGGTCACTTGTCCAGCCTGCATGGCACTGCGCAGCAATGGCGCAAGCGCACGCTTCCCTACGTCGAGTCCTGCAAACAACTGCGGCGATAACACGCTAATCCCCGAAAAAGTCAGCTTGGCCTGCCCGTCAGGGGCAGCAGACCATACTTGCCCATCAGTCGCCAGATAAAAATCACCGGTCGGATGCTGCACGGGATTATCGACCAGCAGCACATGCGCGAGGTTTTGGCCGAGATCAACATGTGCCAGTTGCGCAAAATCAAAGCGCGTCCACACATCGCCATTCACCAGCAAAAATGGCTGATCCCCCAATAACGGTAGCGCTTGAATCATCCCACCTGCGGTTTCGAGTGGCTCAGCTTCATGCGACCATAAAATTTGCACGCCCCACGCAGCACCATCGCCCAGCGCCTCGACCAGACGCTCACCGAGCCATGCCGTGTTAATCACGATCTGCGTCACACCCACGGCCGCCAATGCCCGAATATGCCAGACAATCAACGGCTGATCCGCCACCGCCAGTAACGGCTTAGGCGTATGCAAGGTCAAAGGCCGTAAGCGTGTCCCCAAACCTGCGGCCAAAATCATCGCTTTCATCACAGCCCCTCAAACATCGCCTGACTGCTGGGTACGATTGCCACAAATAACGGCAGCACCCGATCAGTCAGCCAGTGGGCAAATGCAGATAACTCAGGCTGCGCATGGCACTCTTTGATCAGATAGGCCAGCACCAAAGGTAAATCGTTTAAATAACCGTGCTTGCCATCGCGCTGACTCAGTCGTACAAAGATCCCCAGCACTTTTAAATGACGCTGTGCTGCCATGGCATCGAACCACCGCTCAAACTGTGCCAAAGACACCTCAACCATCAGACCTTTAAGCTGTGCGCGTTGCCAGTAGGTTTTAATCCAACCTTGCACTTGAGCCTCTGGCCACTGCACATAGGCATCACGCAGCAATGACACCACGTCATAGCTGATCGCACCGATCACCGCATCCTGAAAATCAATCACCCCTAACACCGACTCATCAGCCAACAGCATCAAATTACGGCTGTGGTAATCCCGATGCACCAATACTTGTGGCTGTGCAAGCGCTTGCTCGGCCAAATACTGATAGGTCTGACTCAATAAATCTTGCTCAGCTTGACTCAACTCAAGCTGCAAAAACTGAGGTAAAAACCATTGATCAAATAAGCGCATCTCAGTGATGAGTTTTTCGGCCTGATACTCTGGTAGAGCCAATGCAACAGGCACGGCTATTTTTTGCAAATCGATGAGTTGATTGAGCGCTTGTTGATAGTGATGATCGACCGTATCCGCTGACAAAACAGCAGACAGCACCGTATCACCAAAATCCTCAAGTAATAAAAAACCCTGCGTGACATCTTGCGCGATAATGTTCGGCACGCGCACGCCTGCGGCCAATAACATCTCTGCAATCGCCACAAACGGACGACAGTCTTCTTGTGGTGGCGCTGCATCCATCAGCATCCAGCTCTTGCCATCGACGACAATTCTTGCATAGCGTCGAAAACTCGCATCGCCTGCCAGCGGTGCAATCTCAACCGCTGCACCCTGAAACTGCCCAGTGACCCACTCGCTCATGGCCTGATCGCGTTCAGCCGTCATGCTGCATGTATCCTTTATCAAAAAAAATGTAGAAATTCAAAGCCCGAACCATGGCCTAGCGGCTGCATGATGTCAAAGCCTACGCAGAGTGTAGCCGCTTCGCTATTTTTTCTCTATGATGCAAACCTCCACGCTCGGAATTTTCCTGATTGCGCGCACTGAGAGTTGCTGCTTTGCCCTTATCATCACTGTTGCTATCGCCACCCCGCCTTCGAGGCCACGCCACACGACTGGCATTGCACCCACTGACATTGGCACTTATTTGCTTAAGTGTGAGCGGTGCATATGCGCATGCCGCCGCAGTTGATGATCTACAGAGCGGCAGCACACCCAACACGGTGCCTGAAGCCATGCCGATTAAAACCCAAGTCGCGGGACAGGCCGCAGGTTATTTGAGCCGTGCTGAGTTCAGTACGCTACAGGCCGAAGAGCTCCTGATGGGTCAGTTTGCCGTACGCAAGCCACCCGCACCGAGTTGTCATGGTGTTTGGGTCACACCGATTGCGGCGGCGCAAGCAGCGATGCGACCCACCGTCCGCGCGGATGAAGCGCCGATCACCATCACCGCTGATTATGGCTATTACCACCCGACCGAGGGCTCTCGCTTGTCTGGAACGGTACGACTCAGCCAGCCGAATCGATTACTCAGTGCCGATAGTATCCAGCTCGATAACAGTCAAACCCTCGTCGAAGCAGAAGGTCAGGTGCGCATCGCCGAAGCAGGTCTCGTCAGTGACGGCGAAAAATTACGCTACAACCTCAAAGATCAGTCAGCAGAATTAAGCAACAGCCGCTATGTCAGCGAATCGCTACAAGCACATGGCACAGCAGAACAGCTCTCACGAGACAGTCAAGGGACGATTCGGCTATACAATACCGAGTACTCCACCTGTGAGCCGGACAATCGCGTCTGGACGCTCAAAACTGACCAGCTTGAACTGGACACCAATACAGGTCGTGGCACAGCCAAGCGCAGCACACTCTATATTTACGACACACCCATCGTGAAGTTGCCGTGGTTTAATTTTCCGATTGATGGTCGACGTAGCAGTGGCTTTCTTGCACCAAAGCTCGGCTACACCAATGACGGTGGCCTGCAACTGGCGACCCCGTATTATTTTAATCTAGCGCCACAATACGATCTGACGTTGACCCCACGCTTATTAACCCAGCGTAATCCGATGCTAGAAGCCGAAGTGCGCGGCCTCAGTGCTGATTATGGTACGGCAACTTTGGCCGGCGGCTATTTGCCATCAGATCCGCTGTATTTTAACCAAGATCGCCAGCGTGCCAATCTATTGCACACGTGGCAGATTGATGACGAATTATCCTCATCCTTGAATTTGAACTATGTCTCCGATAAAGACTATTTCTCTGATCTTGGTGATGATCCGCTGGTACGTAACACCTTGAACCAAGAGCGCTCACTCTCGCTATTTTATCGAAGCCAACAGGTAAAAGGTCTGAAGGCCACATTGCGGATGCAAGACTTCCAGACGATCGACCCTGACATTGCCGATATTGATCGGCCTTATGCACGCTTGCCGCAACTGTTGGCCAACTACCAAACCCCGTCTATCTCTGGCGTGCAATACCATCTACAGCACGACAGTGCCTATTTTAAGAAAAGTATTCAAGATAACTCAGGAGTCGAAAATAGCGGTGTGCGCGGCTATCATCGTCTGCAAGCGGCTTATCCGATTCGACGGGCATGGGGCTACATGACGCCTGAAATTTCGGCCAAACATGTCTACTACCAATACGACGAAGACAGCTTAGACAGCCAAAGTCGAGGCAAAGAAGATGCGTCACGCAGCGCGTTTGTGCCGCAGTTTACCCTAGACATGGGGCTGTCATTTGAGCGTGAAGGTCGCTACCTGCAAGTGCTTGAACCGCGTTTGCTATATGCCTATTCCGGCTACAAAAACCAAGACGATTTTCCCAATTTTGATAGTGCGCCGATTTCGCGTAGCTACAACCAGCTGTTCCGCACAGAGCGCTTTATTGGCCATGATCGACTAGAGGACAATCACTTTGTCACGTTCGGTGTGGTACATCGACTGTATGACGATGACGGTCTGGAACTGCTACGAATGGGTCTCGGACAAAGTCGCTACTTTGCTGATCGACGAGTACGGCTGGCGACCACCGATCCAATCGCCACTGAACGCACCTCAGGACCTGCTCTCGAACTGTCCTCACAGCTCACAGAGCATTTACGCGTAGATGCGACGGCGCTCTGGCAATCGAACGGCGAAAACACCAGTCATATTACGCAACTAAACTATCAGCACCCACGCGGTCAACTGTACCATGCAGGACTGATTGAGCGACGCGATGTCAGTGCCCAAGGGCAGCAAGCGCTCCGCCAAGTCACCGCCGGCTTGATCCAGCCACTAGGCCAACAATGGCGTGCTTTTGGTTATCTTCAGTATGATTTGGATAAACAAGTGACACGCGATGGGTTGTTTGGCTTAGACTATGACGGCTGTTGCTGGCGGATGGCCTTGTATGGTCGCTCTTACTACAATGATTTAGACGACCCTAGCCAAAACAAACCGCGCCGCCTGATCATGGCCGAAGTCACACTGAAAGGTCTCGGTGGGTTGTCTGGCAATCTCGCCAACCTGCTGCGGCAGAAAATTATTGGTTATTCGCAGGTAGAAAACACGTGGAATTCTCGCTAAATTTTACGGCCAAGCGCCGTGTCTGGTCTGCTGCACTCCTGATGGTCGTATTGGCCTGCCCTGTGGTACAGGCAGACAGCATCCTCGACCGTGTGGTGGTCGTGGTCGATAATACCGCCATTTTACAAAGTGACATCGAGACTGCGATGCAGGAGGCACGTAGCCAACTGCAAGTGCGTGAGCAAACCATTCCCAGCGAACCCGTGCTGCGAGCGGAAGTCACCCGCCAACTCATTTTGCGTAATATCCAGCTTGGCTTGATTAAACGCTCAGGACTGAGTATTGATGAGCGCAGCTTAAATTCTGCATTGACGACGTTGGCCGAGAAGCAAGGCGCACCATCACTATCTGCCTTTCAACAAGCCCTTGATCAACGCCAAGCGGGCAGCTATGCAAAACTACGGCAGCAGATGAGCGAGGACTTGAGCATTAACCGCTTACGTCAGCAGCAAATCGGCTCACGAGTGAGAATCAGCGACCGTGCGATTGACAACTTTTTAGCCTCCCCACAAAGCCAACTGTATCTGTCTGATGAGCTGCGGACGGCACATTTTTTGGTCAAACTGCCTGACCAACCCACAGCAGACGACCTGCAAAAAGCCAGTGTGATTGCCGAGCGCATTCGTCAAGCATTACAAAGCGGCCAACCCATCCCACAAGTGTTAGCAGCTCAGGCTGGCGAAACAGCCTATCCGGTCGGTGGTGGCGATATGGGCTATCGCAAACCCGCTGAACTACCAAGCTTTTTTGCTGAACCGATTGAACAATTAAAAATCAATCAAGTCACTGCCCCGATTGTCGGCGCAGATGGGATTCATGTGATCAAACTACTTGATCGACGTGGCGCAGAACGCACGATTGTGCCGCAATGGCAAGTACGGCATATTTTAATTTCACCGAATGAAGTGGTCAGTATTGCTGATGCCAAAAGCCGCATCGACAGCCTGTATCAACGTCTGCAAAAAGGTGAAGACTTCGATACACTGGCGAAAACCTTCTCGAACGATCCCGGCTCAGCACGCGATGGCGGCAGTTTAGGCTGGGTTTCAACCGGCGAAATGGTGCCTGTGTTTGATGAAATGATGCAAAAAACATCGGTGAACGACTTCAGCACGCCGTTTCAAAGTCAGTTTGGCTGGCATATTTTACAAGTAAAAGGCGAACGGCAACAGGACGTGACTGAGCAATATCGCCGTAATGTCGCCCGCCAAACGCTCTATCAGCGCGAGTTTGAGCAGGAACTTGATAACTGGCTGCGTGAGATTCGCGCCACCGCCTATGTTGAGATCAAGAATAGCAAGGCAGACTCTTAAGCTGCATCACATGATGCCGACTAAAAAGCCCCTTGAGTCAGTCGACTCAAGGGGCTTTTGATATTCACCTGACCGAATACTTACCGATCAGGCCAACAAAAACTGCCAATCACTGCTGTGATTAGAATTTTGGTTGGGTATCGTCGTCATCATCAAGGTCATGGTTGCTCTGTGGCTCAGCACGGTTACCCGGCTCAAAACCACCACCACCAAATCCGCCAGTATTACCACCAGTGTTGCCGCCAGTATTGCCACCGAAGCCACCACGGCTCGGGCTCGGGTTAAAACCACCACGTTCTGGCGCAAAACCGCCGCGCTCTGGCGCAAAACCGCCACGTTCAGGGGTAAAGCCGCCACTCGCAGCACCGCCAAAACCACCTTGAGGCGCACCGCCGAAACCACCAGCACTCGCACCACCGAAACCACCAGCGGCAGGTGCAGCACCAAAACCGGGTTGTTCAAAACCAGCAGGCGCACCCGCTGGACGTGGGTTACGCGCAGGAACAACAGTCGAAATGGCGTGCTTGTACACCATCTGGCTCACTGTATTCTTCAATAGAACCACATACTGATCAAATGATTCGATTTGGCCTTGCAGCTTGATGCCGTTAACCAAAAAAATCGAGACCGGAATGCGTTCTTTACGCAGGGAATTCAAGAATGGATCCTGCAAAGTTTGTCCTTTAGACATGTTATGACTCCAAAAAAAACACAGCGCACAAAAAACCGTCCATTTGCCATAAATGCAGCAGGAAGCGGGAATCTGAATTTTGCGCCATGCAGCCTAGACACGCAATAGTATTTGTCTAGCATTCATACCATCTAATCGGTCAATCTCGTGTTGTTCACGTAACGAGCGCAACCAAGTGTACTGTCGCTTGGCCAATTGTCGAGTTGCAAACAGGGCTTTGTCCTGCATTTGTTGATGGTCTGCGCGACTCGGCGCTGCCAAATCCAAGTATTGCCATGCTTGTCGATAACCGACCGACCGCATCGATGGCAATTCTGCATGCAGTCGTTTATCTGCTTTAAGCAGCTGAACTTCTTCTAAAAAACCGTGCTGCCACATCTGTTGCAAGCGTAATTCAATACGCTGATGCAGCCATGCACGATCCGGCAGCAGCGCAAATGACTGAAACTGAAACGGCCACGGCTGAAAAGTTTGTTCGGCATGTAAATCACTAATGGCATGACCGGTCAGTCGATAAACCTCTAATGCTCGCAGCAGGCGTTGCCGATCATTTGGGGCGAAGCGTTCAGCTGCACGCGGATCAACCAGCGCCAACTGTCGGTGCATCTCTGGCCAACCCAGTTGATTGGCTTCCGCCTCAATCGCCGCGCGCACCACCGGATCGGACTCTGGTAAACCCTGCGCCATGCCCTGCAAGAGGCTGCGAAAATACAGCATGGTACCGCCAACCAACAGTGGGATCTTGCCGCGTTCATGAATTTTATGAATCAATTCAATGCTATCTTCAACAAAACTCGCCGCTGAATACACTTGATCTGGCGTTAAAACATCGATCAGATGATGTGGATAACACGCCAACTCATCGGGCGTCGGCTTAGCAGTTCCAATATCCATCCCTTGATATACCAGTGCTGAGTCAACCGAAATCAGCTCAAATCGACCAGTGTCGTACAGCTCGCACGCTAATGCCGTTTTACCACTGGCCGTCGGCCCCATCAGGCAAACCACAGATGCAGCCGAATTCATGATTTCTCCATTTTTTAACAACGCCAATCCCCCCCCACTCACCTTTAGTCACCACGCGCAAACAGCTTATCCAACTGATCCAGTGGGAATGTCCGCCACGTTGGGCGGCCATGATTACACTGCCCCGCAAACTCAGTCTGTTCCATTTGCCGCAATAAGCTATTCATTTCGGACAAACTCAGCGCACGATGCGCACGCACCGCGCCGTGACAGGCCATCGTGGATAAAATCCGATCTCGCGCTTGCAGGAGAAAATCTGCTTCAATACTGTCAGGCAAACTCGACAATAACCCCTGCACCAGCGTCCCCATGTCACCTTTGGCCAATAATGCCGGCACGGCACGCAGTAACACCTGTTGCTCACCCGCTTGATCCAGCTCTAGCCCCAACTGCGCCAATACGGCCTGCATCTGCGCCACGCGCTCGGCCTGCCGTGCTGTGACCTCAACCGCCAATGGTACGAGTAACTGTTGACTGTGCCACGCGGCTTGCTGCCACGAGTGTTTTAATTGCTCTAATAAAATCCGCTCGTGCGCGGCGTGCATATCGACCATCACCAAGCCCGCTTGGTTTTGCGCCAAAATATACACACCATGCAGTTGTGCCAAAGCAAAGCCCAGCGGATATTCAGGGGAGTGATCAGGCACATGCTGTGATGCAGGCAAATCAGCAGGTTGCCGCAATGCGGATAGATATTCCGCCACGCCAGTGCGCACGTGGTCGGCGTGCTCAGGCTGTACTGAGCGCGGCTGCATCGGAGATGACCACTGTTTTTGGGCAGGATGTGGCAGCGGGATGGCGGGCACATCCGACGGGGGCAAGCGTAAACTTAACCGATCTTGTTGGGTTGGCGAGATCAAGACTGGCGACGGGCTCAGAGCAGCCGATAACGCCACTGGCGCAGCAGCCTGTTGTAATTGCGCCAAAACCTGACGGGCATGATGACGCACAAACTCATGCACCTCGCGACCTGCCACAAAGCGTACTTCGTGCTTGGTTGGATGCACATTGACATCGACCTGATCAGCAGCGACGGTTAAAAACAACAAAAAACTAGGGTGCTTGTGACCATGTAGCACGCCATCGTAAGCCATGCGCAGCGCATGACTCACGGTGCGATCACGCACGACTCGGCCATTGACATATAAATACTGCTGATCAGCTTGGCCACGTGCCAGTGACGGATGCCCCAACCAGCCCGCCACTTTACCGGTCAAAGTTTCGGCCTCGAACCACAGCGCACTCTCAGCAAAGGCATGGCCGAGGATTTTTTTGACCCGTTGCAAACGCGCACGGCCTGCATCCGCAACTGGCAAATCTAAACGAATTTGGTTTTGATGGCTGAGCCGAAACCCCACCTCAAAATGAAACAACGCAACACGCCGCACTACCTCTTCAATATGGCCAAACTCAGTACTGACCGTCTTCAGAAACTTACGCCGTGCAGGCACATTATAAAATAAATCCCGCACCGCAACCCGTGTGCCGCGAGGCTGGGCAATCGGCTTGACTTGTGGTGCAGTATCTCGCTCTAGCCAGACTTCCAGCCCAATCCCATCATCACGCTGACTACTGGCCAGACTCAGCCGTGAAATTGCTGCAATTGAAGCCAGTGCCTCTCCTCGAAAACCCAAAGTTTCAATCGCTGCAAGTTGCTCGGCGGTATGGATTTTACTGGTCGCATGGCGTAACAAAGCCAATGGCAAATCATCGGGGTGTATCCCGCCGCCATTATCCGATACCTCGATCAGGGTCGTCCCGCCTTGCTCGATCCGAATCTCAATCTGGGTTGCACCCGCATCGAGCGCGTTTTCGATCAGCTCTTTAACAATCGATGCAGGCCGTTCAACCACTTCACCCGCAGCGATTTGATTGGCCAGTTGGGGCGGTAAGACGGCAATCCGGCGCTGCGGGTTAGGCGTATCACTCAGCATTGTAGCGCCTGTAAAACTTGCTCGCCGGCTGGACTATGCGCACTCAATATCGCCTGCCGTTGCTCACCGTGTACCGTCAATTGAATCTGTATATCTGCGGCTGGCACAATCGGCTCCCCTTGGCTCGGCCACTCGATCAGCAATAACGCATTGGGTTGCTCTAAATAATCCCGAATTCCCATCAGCTCAAGCTCATACGGATCATTCAGCCGATACAAGTCAAAGTGATAAATCGGCTGACCCGCAATCTCATATGGCTCAATCAAGGTATAGGTCGGGCTTTTGACATTGCCTTGATGACCAAGGGCTTGCAACCAATAACGGGTCAGTGTGGTTTTGCCTGCACCGAGATCACCGACCAAATGCACCACACCCTGCCGACACTGCTGGGCAAGCTGCGCGGCGAGTTGCTGGCTAGCGGATTCATCATGTAACGGCAAAATAAGCATCGGGATTGTCCATACGGCACACTAAAATCAAGCAAGATTATAGCATTGCCGCAGCACTCATCGTAATGGCAAACAGATGCTGAATCGATACACGACTGACTGCGATTCCAATATCCACATGCGCTGTGATCATAAAAAAACCTGCAAATACAGGCTATAGATCAGGCTATAGATATGGCAGTATTTAGAGCTCTCTCCCATCACATGGAAGCTATCAGATGGATCAGTTTAAAAATCGTATAAAAGCTCACATCGAACACGTTAAGCGAGTCGGCATCCACTGTAATTCAGAAGAAACCACCAAGCAGGCGCTGATTCTGCCGCTACTCGACATTCTCGGCTTTAGCCCATATGACCCCACTAAAGTATTGGCGGAATACTGTGCCGATATGCGCGGCGTGAAAGCCTCCGAACGGGTTGACTACGCCTTGTATTGCAATGGCCTGCTCGTCATGTTTATCGAAGCCAAAGGCTACAAAGAAAAGCTCACCAACCACGCACCACAGCTTGCACGTTACTTTAATAGCACCGTCGGTGTCACGATTGCCGCAATCACTAACGGCAAGGAGTGGCGATTTTTTACTGACCTCATCGACACCAATGTCATGGATGAACATCCCTTTTTAGTAATCGACTTTCTGGCTGACCACGGCAACAACTATGGTCAGCTCCACCAATTCGTTCATGATAATTTTCAAGCCTCCAAAGTCAGGGATTTTGCTGAAGAAAGCCAGTATATCCAGACCTTCAAGACCGTGGTCAGTAACAGCCTATCCAAGGTGCATCAGGATTTTGTGCGCTATGTCGCCAGTCAGTCCAACCTACAAAGACAGCTGACTGGTAAGTTTTTAGAGAGCATCACGCCGATGGTCAAAACCGCTATTGAGCACGCCATGAGTGAAATCATTGTGCAAAAGCTGTCTGGCGCGAACACGATTGCGACGATTCAGACCGTCAAAGCTGAACCGATCGTCCAGCCAGATACGATTATTGACCCGAACAACCCAAAGATCATCACCACGAAAATCGAAAGGCGAGTTTTAGAAATCGTTGAAGATCTCCTAGCAGATGAAGACATCTATGCCAAAGATACCGAAAGCTACTATTCGATTCTGTACCAGAACAAAAGCAATCGCTGGCTGTTGCGCTACTATGGCGACAAGAAAAACCCAACCGTTCAATTCATTGTGCCGATGACCAATGTTCGTAGAATCGAAATTCAGCGGGCGGGCCTAGAGTTTGCCTCTGGCAATCATATCTATCTCGAAAAACCAGAACATCTGATTCGGCTGATGAGCATTTTAGGTGACTGCCTACGTTACTGCCAAGATGATGAAAATTTCCGTAAAAATGCCGATGTGTATGACCTATAGCGTTTCGTCATCAAGAGCAGTTACGGCAACTGCTCAACCATGTCATAGCAATCTGAACGCTTCGAAATACACGCCACAAAATCCGCTCTGATTGGGCTTTGTTCGATTTTTTGAGCAAACTGACGTACATTTGACCAATGCTCAACACCCAGTGAATACTTGGAAAAATACTCCAGATCTGGCCGCTCAAAAGCAAGACGAATTCGATCAAGCGCAAACTGTTTAGGGTCAAAGCAATTGACTGCAATATCCTGCTCTATCCGCTGAAAATCCGCACAAACCATCTTAAAACCGCTGCCAACCTCATGCTCAGCCAATAACAGCGGTTGCTCGACATACGCCCTAAAATGTACCGCTTCAAGAGCGGTCAAAAATATGGCATACGCATTGCCTTGATCATTCATGCCAACGCGTAGAACCTCACCAGACAAGTTAAAATACGGCTTAAATTGTGCGCTGGCGGCCACTTCATTGTGAATATACGCACTCATCACATCATGGACGGTATAGGTAACCGTTGGATCATACGGCGACTTATCCCACTTCATAAAATACTGATGACTGCCTCTTAAAAACTCTCGGTAATCATCAATCAGTAAGGCGCGAAGTACAGCATCCTGCTCGCTCAAAGGTAAAGGCTCAGCAGCAGACACATGACTTGCCAACAAGCCAAAAAACGCAAGGGCACAGATGAGGCTTTTTATTTTCACGCTGATGATCCTGATCAAGCAATACCTCGTTATACCTCACCTCAGCGTGGCCAATCAACCACGCGGCGGCTCTAAACAGGCCAGATGTTGCTGCTAATATTACACGAGCTCATCTCGTACTTCGTACATATCGGCCAGATCAGCGAGACTCAATACGCCAGTGCCAAGAGTCATGACTGGTGGTGCTAAAGCCGCTTAAAACCATGCTACAATCTTAAACCGCTAGTCAGCGGATTTTTTATTGTAATCCACGCTTTTTGATTATGTTTTTGATGACAAAAAGCGTCGATTCACCGATAAACCGATGTGCTTGAAGGGCTTGTATCGAAAATGCTGTTAATGATCGATAACTACGACAGTTTTACCTACAACATCGTCCAATACTTTGGTGAGTTAGGGCAAGATGTGCAGGTTGTGCGCAATGATCACATCACATTGGCTGAGATTGAAGCAAGACAACCCGCTTATATCGTGATTGGGCCGGGGCCTTGCTCACCCAATGAAGCCGGTATTTCGCTGGCGGTGATTCAGCACTTTTCCGGCAAAATCCCCCTACTTGGCGTCTGTCTGGGTCATCAAAGTATCGGGCAGGCGTTTGGCGGCGAGGTGATTCGTGCCAAACACGTCATGCACGGCCGCTTGTCAGACATGTATCACTCCGAAGGCGCACACATGTTTGCGGGCTTGCCCAATCCATTTCGAGCGACTCGTTATCACTCGCTGGTGGTCGCCCAACACAATCTACCTGACTGCCTAGATGTCACTGCATGGACACAAGATGCAGAGGGTCAGATTGATGAAATTATGGGGCTCAAGCACAAAACTCTCGCCGTTGAAGGGGTGCAGTTTCATCCCGAGTCGATTTTGAGCGAACACGGCCATCGCTTACTGCAAAATTTTTTAGAACGCTATGCCCACGGTGCAGCAGTCGTTGGCTGATTTACAGGATACGTTATGAATATTCAAACCGCACTGGATCACGTGGTTCGGCATGTCAATCTATCGCAAGCCGACATGAGTGATGTGATGCGCTGCATCATGACCGGCGAAGCAACGCCCGCACAAATCGGTGGCTTGCTGGTCGGTCTACGCATGAAAGGCGAAACGATAGACGAAATCACCGCAGCAGCACGGGTCATGCGTGAACTCGCGCTACCAGTGCCTGTGTCTGATTTGCCCAATTTAATTGATATCGTCGGCACTGGCGGTGACGGTCAGCATTTATTCAATGTCTCCACCGCCTCGGCGTTTGTGGCCGCCGCTGCGGGTGCGCACGTGGCAAAGCATGGTAATCGCGGCGTTTCCAGCAGCTCAGGTAGTTCAGATCTGTTGGCACAAGCAGGCATTCAGCTTGACCTTGATGTTGCACAAACTGAGCGCTGTATTCGTGAGATCGGTGTGGGATTCTTATTCGCCCCGAATCACCATGCCGCCATGCGCCATGCAGTATTGCCCAGACGTGAGTTGGGCATGCGGACCTTGTTTAATCTGCTTGGGCCACTGACCAACCCAGCGGGCGTGTCACGACTGGTGGTTGGGGTGTTTAATCAAAGCCTGTGCCGTCCATTGGCCGAAGTGTTACAACAACTCGGCACCACGCATGCCTTGGTGGTACATGCCAAAGACGGCTTGGACGAAATCAGTCTGGCACAAACCACACAAATCGCCGAACTCAAGCATGGCGAAATTACCGAATGGACCTTTAGCCCTGAAGCGTATGGTGTCGCCAGTCAAAGCCTGATTGGACTGTCCGTCGAAAATGCGGCGCAGAGTTTAGTGCTGATTCAAGATGCACTCGGCCGCAACAAATCAGCACTCGGCGAAAAAGCAGCGCAAATGATCGCCTTAAATGCAGGCGCTGGCATCTATGTCAGCGGGCTCACCCAGACCCTGCAAGAAGGTATCACTTGGGCACAAGATGTGATTTATGGCGGACAGGCGCTCGAAAAAATGTCGATTTTGGCGGAATTCAGCCAAACCCTGCGGGCGAATCAAACCAATTTGGCATGACGCAATCCCTGTATTTTGCAGTACAATATGCGGCTCGCAACTCACGAGAGTCGTGCTGTCGCTCGAGTTTTTTTAGACGCATTACCGTATTGAACATTTAGGATGTTGAAATGGCACGGATCGAAGACACGATTTTAGGTAAAATCGTCATACGCAAACGCGAAGAGGTCATCGAACGGCAAAAGCGTATTGGCCTACATGATCTTGAGCAACAGGCGAAAGCGGCAGGTGCGGTTCGGCCGTTTGCCGATGCACTCGCCCAGACCCGACCCGGTGTGATTGCTGAAATCAAAAAAGCATCGCCCTCCAAAGGCGTGATTCGGGCGAATTTTCAACCTGCCGAAATCGCGATGCAATATCAACGTGCAGGCGCGGCCTGTTTGTCGATTTTGACGGATGTCGATTTTTTTCAGGGCAATGATCATTATCTGCGTACCGCCCGTACCGCTTGCCAACTGCCGATTCTGCGCAAAGACTTTATGATCGACCCCTATCAGATCATCGAAAGTCGTGCGATTGGTGCGGATTGCGTGCTGCTGATTGCAGCCTGCCTGTCCGATACACAGATGAAAGAGCTACATGATCTTGCGGTGGCGCAGCAGATGGATGTGCTGGTTGAGGTACATGATCGTGCAGAACTCGAGCGTGTATTACAACTGCCAACCCGCTTGATTGGCATCAACAATCGCAATCTTAAAAACTTTAATGTCAGCCTAAATGTCACGCTGGGCTTACGCCAGTATGTGCCGAAAGATCGCATGTTGATCACCGAAAGCGGTATCAGCAAGCCGAGCGATGTGGACTTGATGCTGGCCAATGGCGTTGAGCATTTTTTGGTCGGCGAGAGCATGATGCGGGCAGAGCGGCCTGATTTGGCATTTACTGAACTGTTTGGACAACCGAAACGCTTACCTACATAAGCGTTTGTCATGAGATGATGAGATTCGTACCGCAATGCCTAAAACCGACGTTAAACGCCTGAATGACTTGCAACAGCTTAAGGTTGAACTCAGTGCCGTACGGCGACAGGCTGAGCAACAAGCGGCCGTCGATGCTGAACGACTGGCCGAACAACAGCGGGTACAGGCCGAAAATCGACCAGATTTATTTCAGCAAGCGATGCAAGGCGTGACCCGAATTGCACAAGATACCGCACTCAACACTGGATTCAGCCGCCAACTTCGCCGTCGCCCCGCCAAGCCTGATGCGCAAACACTCGCACGACGTGCTGCTGCATTGGGACAAGACGGCAGCCTTGCTGGAACGACGGCCCTATCTGACACGCAAGCCTTATTGAATCCTGTCGCAAGTGAGGCGTTTTTGTCGTTTCGGCAAGGCACACTACAACATCGGATTTTTGATCAGCTCAAAACGGGAAAGCTGCGCTGGTATGAAGCGGTGGATCTGCATGGTTGTACGATTGAACAAGCACGCACTGCGGTATTACAACTGGTTGACATCGCACAAGCTGCCAATCAAAACGTGGTCAAAATCGTGCACGGCAAAGGCCCGCAAGCGATTTTAAAAACCTGTGTCAACGGCTGGTTACGCCAGCATCGCGAGGTATTGGCATTTGTCAGTGCCACGCCTGAACAAGGTGGCACAGGCGCGGTATTGGTGCTACTCAAACGCGCTGAAGCAACACGTAACCCTGCAAATTAAGCCATGACTCCCAATCCACTGGGCGATTTGATCAAAAAAAATTCTGATCCGTCTGTTTCTTTGTTTTGCAATGCACTACCCTAGCGCGTTGTCTTGCCAGTGTTAGATTTTTGATGAATACGATGCAACAGTCCTATGCCCACTTAATCCAATCCATTGGAGAGGACCTTGATCGGCCGGGTTTGTTGGACACCCCACAACGTGCGGCCAAAGCATTTTCGTTCCTCACGCAAGGCTATCAGCAAACACTGGCTGAGGTGACCAACCAAGCGATCTTCCCCTCCGATAATCGAGAGATGGTGTTGGTACGTGGGATTGAGTTTTTCTCGTTATGTGAGCATCATTTGTTGCCGTTCATGGGGCATGCGCATGTTGCGTATCTGCCGAATGGTCAAGTGCTCGGACTGTCCAAAATGGCGCGGATCGTCGATATGTATGCGCGGCGCTTGCAGATTCAAGAAAACCTAACTCAGCAGATTGCCCAAGCGGTGATGGATGCGACCGGTGCGCGGGGTGCTGCGGTGGTGATGGATGCGCAGCATATGTGCATGATGATGCGTGGCGTGCAAAAACAGGATTCGAGTACGCGGAGTATTTCGATGCTGGGGCAGTTTTGTAGCGATAATCAGGCGCGTAATGAGTTTTTGGCGACCTTGCCGCCGTCTAAGTATTGAT
>JBBKWW010000195.1:0-3944 GCA_037969155.1 Moraxellaceae bacterium | reverse complement strand
AATCACTTTTGCCCTTGCCCCGCGTCTTCTCTATACTTGAGGTAATTTTTTGCATCGAAATGGACTGCCATGAGCAAGGCAATTTCTGACCTGACCTTTCAGGATCTGATTTTATCACTACAAAACTTCTGGGCGCAGCAAGGCTGCGTGTTGCTGCAACCGTACGACATGGAAATGGGTGCAGGCACATTCCACACCGCCACCTTCCTGCGTGCACTTGGCCCCGAAACATGGAACGCCGCCTACGTGCAGCCGTCGCGCCGCCCCAAAGATGGCCGTTACGGCGAAAACCCAAACCGCCTACAGCACTATTATCAGTTTCAAGTGGTGTTAAAACCGAATCCCGCCAACATCCAACAACTGTATCTCGACTCACTGCAAGCCATCGGGATTGATCCGCTGGTGCATGATATTCGCTTCGTGGAAGACAACTGGGAATCACCAACACTCGGCGCGTGGGGCTTAGGTTGGGAGGTTTGGCTGAACGGCATGGAAGTGACCCAATTCACCTACTTCCAACAGGTTGGCGGCATCGAGTGCTATCCAGTCACCGGTGAAATCACTTATGGGCTGGAACGTCTGGCCATGTACCTACAAGGCGTGGACTCAGTGTATGACTTGGTGTGGACGCGCGGTCAGTTTGGTACGGTCACTTATGGCGATGTATTTCACCAAAACGAAGTGGAACAATCCACCTATAATTTTGAACATGCCAACGTCGCCAAGCTGTTTGAATTATTTGACTTCTATGAAGCTGAATCCAATAGCCTGATGGCGGTAGAACTGCCATTACCCGCCTATGAAATGGTGCTCAAAGCCTCACACACTTTTAACCTACTTGATGCACGCGGCGCGATCTCGGTGACTGAGCGGCAGCGTTATATCCTGCGAGTACGCCAACTGGCGCGTGCGATTGCGCAAAGCTATGTCAAAGCCCGCGCCAAACTCGGCTTCCCGATGGCACCACCTGCACTACGCGACGAAATTTTGGCGCAACTGGCAGCACAAGAGCAGGCCGAGCTGTTAAAGCAACAGGCCGAAACTGCACAACAGGAGAAAAAATAATGTCTAAGCATACTGTCCTGTTTGAATTGGGCTGCGAAGAGCTGCCACCGAAAAGCCTAAAAACCCTCCGCGATGCCTTAAAGCAGGAAATCAGCAGCCGACTGGCGGCGATTGGCCTGCATACCGAACAAGTGTTGGCCTATGCTGCGCCGCGCCGCTTGGCGATTATGTTGAATAACATCGACAGCCAACAAGCTGAGCGTACCGAAGAAAAACGCGGGCCGGCGGTGATTGCGGCATTTGATGCTGACGGCCAACCGACCAAAGCCCTGCAAGGTTTTATGCGTGGCGCGGGCATTACCGTTGAGCAACTCGAACGCATCGACACACCGAAAGGCGAATGGCTGGTCTATCGCAAGACCGTACAAGGCCAATCACTGGAAAATCTACTGCCTGCACTGTTGCAAGACGCACTGAATGCACTGCCAATTGCCAAACGGATGCGTTCTGCGGCCAGCCGCACCGAGTTCGTGCGTCCAGTGCAGTGGGTGGTGTTGATGAAAGATGATCACATCATCCCCGCGACGATTCAGGATTTTGCAGCGGGCAACATCAGCTATGGCCATCGCTTCCACGCACCACAAGCCATCACGATCAGCCATGCCAACAATTATCTGGAACAACTGCGTGCAGGACATGTACTGGCGGATTTTGATGATCGGCAAGCCGTGATCAATCAACAAGTGCAACATCTGGCCGCTGAAGTGAATGCAGTCGCGCTCATGCCAGAAGCCTTGCTGGATGAAGTGACTGGCTTGGTCGAGTGGCCAGTGGCACTACGCGGGACATTTGAATCGCGCTTTTTACATGTGCCACAAGAAGCCTTAATCTCGACCATGCAGGACAACCAAAAGTATTTTTGCTTGGTTGATCATGCCGGTAAGTTACAGCCATATTTTATTACCGTGGCGAATATCGAAAGCAAAGACCCAGCTCAGATCATTGATGGTAATGAAAAAGTGGTACGGCCACGACTCACTGATGCGGAGTTCTTCTTTAAACAAGATCAAAAGCAGCCGCTGTTTACCCGTCAAGTCAAACTACAAAACATGGTATTCCAAGCCCAGCTTGGCACACTGTGGGACAAAGCCGAACGGGTCGCTAATCTGGCTGCTTTTATCGCCACCCAGATCGGCTCAGACATCGAGCAAACCACTCGCGCCGCGCTACTGGCCAAAATGGATCTAGCGACTGAACTGGTCGGTGAATTCCCTGAGTTGCAAGGGATTGCGGGTAGCTATTACGCCAAACTCGAAGGTGAGCCGCACGAGGTGTCCGAAGCAATTCGGGAGCAGTATTTGCCGCGTTTTGCCGGTGATGTGTTGCCGCAGACGCAAGCGGGTTTTGCAGTGGCGCTGGCAGATCGCGAGGATACGCTGGCAGGGATTTTTGGCATTAACCAAGCACCGAGCGGCAGTAAAGATCCGTTTAGTTTGCGCCGCGTGGCGATTGGGATTTTGCGCTTATTGATTGAGAAAAAAATCGCGCTGCCGCTGACCGCATTGATCGGTATGGCCGTCAGAGGATACGGCGATAAGATTAAAGACGGCATGAAAACCCTAACTGAGGCCAGCGACTTCTTGCAAGGTCGCTATCGGGCGATGTATGAAGATCAGGGCATTGCGGTCGATACTATTCAGGCGGTGCAAGCGTTACTGCCTGATTCGCCGTTGGATTTTGATCAGCGGATTCGGGCGGTGCAGCATTTCCGCAGCTTGCCAGAAGCCGCCGCGTTGGCCGCTGCCAATAAACGAGTGGCCAATATTCTGGCCAAAGAAACCGATCAAGCCAGTATCACGGCCAGTGGCGTGGATGCGGGTTTGTTAGTGGAAGCGGCCGAAAAAGACCTATACGCACAGCTTGAGGCACTTGAGCCAATCGTACGGCCATTGCTGGCAGCGCGTGACTATACACCTGCGCTGTCGAAGCTGGCGGCCTTGCGTGAGTCGGTGGATCAGTTCTTTGATCAGGTGATGGTGAATGCTGATGATGCGGCGTTAAAACTGAATCGGTTACGTTTGCTGGCGCGTCTGCGTGGCTTATTTATGAGTGTCGCCGATGTGAGTGTGTTGCAGGGGTAATCGTTACAAGGAGGGCATGAAGCCCTCCTTTTTTCACAAACCATTGATTTATAAAATCTTAATCCTATTATAGAGAGGGGAAAAAGTCAGCCGAGCTCACCATTTGCCGACTCCCTTTTCCACACCCCATTTGTTCGATTAAGACCTTCAACCGACCGTGATCGGCATATTTGATCAAGAAATAGCCCACTATTCCATCTAGGTTAATCCAAAAACACAACTCTATTTCGCGATTTTCTTCATCCTCCTGATCATTATCAGCACTTTCATCGCATTGACTGGAATTTTGAGCCAGATGCTGAGCCTCTTTATCTTTTTCGTCTTGATATTGGAATCCATACAGAAATTCTTGCAGTGCTTTAGCAACATCCATAATGACATACTCACTCTCATACAAATCGTCAATCAGTCCATGATCCTCCTTAAAAAAGCGTTGCTCAAAATCATCTAGATTGGGTACGCCTAACTCTAGGAAATGCTCATAAATCTCCTGAATACAGATACTGAGTTCGCCTTTTTTTGTTGCAATAAAAAATGCAGGAATGTTTTTAAGACCATAAAAAATCGAATGCTCTTGAGCCAGACAATCATACACTTCAAAATCATCTAAAAAACTGGTCAAGTTGGCTTGGGCTTTTTCGGCTTGACCCAGCGCAACCAACCAGCCAAACTCGCGGATGGCATCAAACACCTGTGGTGAAAGCCCTGCTGGACATGCGTGTTGGGTGAGTAAAAACTGTTGTTTGCTGGCTACCGCACTCATGGAAGACTCCATCTTCTTTCGTTATGTGAGGCTTG
>JBBKWW010000194.1:0-24196 GCA_037969155.1 Moraxellaceae bacterium | reverse complement strand
TACGGCAACGGTTGTTTTTTTCAATGTCTAGAAGGGAAATCGGACGACATTGAGCAATTATTAGAAAGCTTGCACCGTGATCCACGCCATCGTGATCTAGAAGTGCTCTCCAGAGAGCCGGTAAAGTATTTGTCCTTTATCGACTGGGATATGAAATACGTATCCGTCGATCAAAAAGTACAAGATCTGCTCAAGCAGAACAATATGCAGCGCTTTGATCCCTATCAATTCAGTCCTGAGCTCATTAAACAATTGGTAGATGTGTTTCATCAGCTACCAGAGCCCGTATCACCGACAGAGATTGAGCAATACGCTGAAGTCGCAGAAACACTGCTGGACAGCCAAGATGCTAAGTCACGAATTGATCGAATTGTGGCGTATGTATTGGGCGCGATTGCACTGCTAGGCAGTCTATTTATGATTAATTTGGCGACGGCTTCTGGATCCTTTTTATAATTCTTCATTCACAATGATAAGCGGCGTAGCTCCTGTATCGGTTGCGCCCGCTGCCACCAGTATAAAAAACGCGCCGAAAGCTGCTGAGCAGACGGCACCGCGTGCTTAATCTGCTGAGCTGTCTGCCCATGACGTTCTAATTGCAATGTCAACAGATGCCGTTGGTCAACCAGCAACAGATCGAGGTCGCTGGCATCATCTGGGAGCACTTGCCGAATCTGTATCAAACTCGATAAGCGATGCTGCACATGTAATAGCGGATGTGCAGTCGCGGTAATCCGCTGCGTACTGGAAACCAAGATGCACAGTTGTGCATAGCGACTGGAGCGGGCAAACAGTGATAATGCCGTGGTCAGTTGTAGGTCTTCAAACTGGCCTTGTACAAAGTTACTGACCAGTATAAACACATCGCGCTCGGCATTTTGGATCATGTCGACAGCAACGGTATGGATATCAGCTCCTGTCAGCCATTGTGATTGATTCAGAATTTGCTCATCGCTCATATCGCTACCCACCTACTATTCACTGATCCTGACTGGCTTTATTCTGGCTCGGTGACCAATAACATACCGGCCGACAGCCACTCATTGAGGGTGACTTGATCAATACGTTGCCAGTCAGCCGCGGCTAAAATCTCACCATCTGCCAGACGCTTGAGCAGATCTGCCTGTACTGTAGATTCGACCAACAACAGTTCAGCATTGAGGAAAAACTGGGGCTCAGCCTTGATGTGTGCGGCGTACAGTAGGCGTGCAGCAGGGTCTAGGCGTATCGTGGCAGCGACCTCTTGTAAATGCTGCCAAGCCGCTGTATCCAGCCCTTCACCTTCTGGCAAACTGTCTGGGTACTTTGGCTCACTGAGTAAACTCAGCACCGCTTGCTCAAAATGTACAGGGTCATTCAGTACACTCATTAAAGCTTGTCGCAATTGTTCGATGTCTTGCTTGGCAACCTCACCCGTGGCGTGACTGGGTCTGCGGGTATGATCGGCAGTCGGAGTATTCAGCGTGTGATGCTCCAGCAAATGATCGGTCAAACGCTCCAGCATTTGGGCAGGATTCGGCATTCTAAAACCAAAAGAGCAGGTCAGGCAATCATCACCTTGCGCCACGCCATAGTGCGACAGCGTCGGCGGTACATACAGCAAATCACCCGCTTGTAACACCTCGTCAAAAATCACCTCACCCAAATCACTGAGTAAACGTAGCGGTTGCTTGGGTATAAACCGAGTCGATTCATCACAGGTTTTACCCAGTTGCCACTGCCGACGGCCACTGGCTTGCACCAAAAACACATCATATTGATCAAAATGCCGACCGACTGAACCGCCATTTGGCGCGTAAGAAATCATAATATCATCGCGCCGCCACTGCGGGATAAACGCAAACTGTTGCCATAAATCTGCCAACTCAATCGACCAATGATCGACTGCTTGTACCAGCAACGTCCAATATTCCGGTAAGTTTTTACGATTTAAATCTTTTTTACTGAGCGGTGAGCTTTTGACCTTCCACTGATCCTGTTGTTTGCCGTGTTGGGTCAGTAAACGCGCAGTGACACCATCTTCGAGTGCCAGATCAAACAAGTCATCTGGCTCAAACATGTCGATCAACTGCGGCATGGCATTGCGTACCAACAGTGGTTTTTTTTGCCAATATTCAGCCATGAATTGTTCAGCCGTGAGACCACCCAATACCGCCAACGGTTGTGATGACATAAAAAACTCCTGTTATTGGGTAGATGCTACGGATTTTTTGCACGACAGTAATACTGCACTCAGCATACTGCCCACGGTTGCCCATGCCATATCGGCATGCGCGTCCCAGATATCACCTTGTTGTCCATTATAATTTTCGGCATCTTCTGGCGACATACCCAGCGCGATCCACCACTCGATAAACTCATACACCACGCTAGAGGCCATGACAAACTGGATCACCAGTAACGCCAAGGCTCGCTGGCCCGCTTGCGCAAAACAGCGGCGCATGACATCGAAAAAGAATGGATACAGCAGCACGCCATACATCAGATGCACCAGCCGATCATACATATTACGCGACCAGCCCATACTGGCATTCAGATCCCAGCCAAACAGACTGATCAGCCAATCATTATACGGCACGTACGAATACAAATAATGCGCACCCAAGACGTGCAGCAATAAAAATAAAATCGCACCAGCAAAACTCACTGTTGAGACCCAACCCTTCATGGTTGGTACCAACAAGCCAATCACAAACAGCAGTGTGCCGAGTTGATGCAGTAAATACGACGAAAACTCTAGCGGCTGAATACTGGCCACACCACAAGCCAGCAGCAGCAACAACAGCCACGCATAGTGAAATTTAGTCAATGGTTGAGGAATCATGCTACTGCGCTCTGGTTTCGGGCTCATATCTGACAGGCAGTAGGGGCAATCCATAGATTGCCCCTAACTTGTATGGGTTAAACGGCTCCGTTATAGCTTGGCCAATTGGTTGGCCAAGTCCCTGGCTTGATCCGCCGCATTGCCGGTATAAGTTGCTGGGCTCATCACCGCCAAACGCTTGCGGTCGGCTTCTGGTACGGCGATCAGTTCGTGACCCGCAATAAAGTCCAGCATCATTTGCCGTGTCATGGCTTGACCACGGGTCAGTTTTTTCAGCTTTTCATAGGGCTGTTCAACGTTGTAGCGGCGCATCACGGTTTGGATCGGCTCGGCCAGCACTTCTTGCGCACCGTCTAGATCGGCATGGATACGCTCGGCATTTAATTCAAGCTTGCCAATGCCTTTGAGACAGGCATCATAGGCAATCAGGCTTTGTGCCAGTCCCACACCCATATTGCGCAGCACGGTCGAGTCGGTCAGATCACGCTGCCAACGGCTGATAGGTAGTTTTTCACCCAAATGCGCCAGCACTGCATTGGCAATGCCGAGGTTGCCTTCGGAGTTTTCAAAATCAATCGGATTGACTTTGTGTGGCATCGTCGATGAACCGACTTCACCATCTTTCAGTCGTTGCTTAAAATAACCCAGTGAAATATAGCCCCAAATGTCGCGATTAAAATCGATCAAAATGGTATTAAAGCGCCGAATCGCATCAAATAACTCAGCGATATAGTCATGTGGCTCAATCTGTGTGGTGTACGGGTTAAAGTCTAAGCCCAACGATTGCACAAACTGTTCGGCATGTGCCGCCCAATCAATCTCAGGGTAGGCAGACAGGTGGGCGTTATAGTTACCGACTGCGCCGTTAATCTTGCCCAGTAACTCGACTTGTTCGGTTTGCTTGATTTGCCGTGCCAGACGATAGGCGACATTGGCCATTTCTTTGCCCAAGGTGGTCGGGCTGGCGGTTTGGCCATGGGTGCGTGACAGCATCGGCTGATCGGCGTGGGTGACGGCCAAGCCCGCAATCGCATCGCGCAACGCCATCATAGTGGCCAATAACACTTGACGGCCATTTTTCAGCATCAGCGCGTGCGATAGGTTATTAATGTCTTCTGAGGTGCAGGCAAAATGAATAAATTCACCCGCATGTTTGAGCGCATCAATGTCTGCGGTTTTTTCTTTTAAAAAATACTCTACCGCTTTGACATCGTGATTGGTAGTGCGTTCGATGGTTTTAATCCGCTCAGCATCTGCTTCGGAAAAACCCGTAATAATTTGATCCAATGCCTGATTGGTCGCGGCCGAAAATGGGGTGATTTCGGTGATGGCGGGATGATTGGCCAGTGATTGCAACCAACGGACTTCGACAGTAACCCGTGCCGCAATCAGCCCAAATTCAGACAAAAACGGGCGTAGCGCATCACATTTGCTGGCATAGCGGCCATCGAGTGGCGAGAGTGCAGTCAGGGTATTCATCAGACCAGCCTATCAGACAGTAGAAATCTTGGGCGGCAACTATAGCAAAAATCATGCTGTAGATCAGCGCTAAAATGATGAGCCACGCGCTGAACAGCACTAGGGTCGGCGGCGATGTTGGCTGGATCAAGAGGCTTTAACTGTTTTGGCACGATCCAGCATGGCGAGTTCACGTAAATCCAGCATGACTTGGCGACGACCTAAAATAAAGCGCCAGCGCCGACCCCCCAAGGTATGCCATGTATGTGCCGCCTGTAGGCCCGTCAGTAGACACGCTCGGATGCGATCAATATTGGCAGGATTGGTCAGTTCAGTTTGCTGGCCACGCACATTTAAGCGCATGTTCAGTGTGCCTGCGGTATCCAAATACAGCGTTGCCATGCCCGCCAGCAGCGCACTATGGCGTAAATCACCCGCAAAAAACTGTAGCCGATGCCGCAAAATCGGCAGTTGCTTGTCGATCAGTTGCCACAAGCACTCACGATTAAACACTTTACGCTCAATCACCAGCAGGCTAGTGGCATACAGCAGGATTTGGTTTTTGCGCAGTTGTTTCGTTTGTGGCACGGTCTGATAGGGCTGCACCAAGCAACGCTCCAAGCTCGATAATCCAGAGCGCAAGGCCGTAATCTGCTGAAAACGCTGCTCTAGCGGCCGTGCTGATAGGCTTTCGGCCAGTAGATAGTCGTAAGACTCGCCATGAATCAAGAGTGCCGCAGTGCCTTGCGTCGCCAACAAATGTACAAGCCTCGCGGACTGAAATACCGCCGCCAATGCCAACGTACGCCGCTGCGACACGCTGAGTGGCACCGCATCCGCAGGCAGCATAGAGGGCTCAAGCATGCGCGGTTGTCCCAGATGTGGTGCAACGCGCCGTACCTGATGATTCGTGATCGAATTGCACCGTTACTGCGTCGGTCTGCGCAATCACGCCCCCCCCCAAACACACATCAGCCTGATAAAACACCACCGATTGGCCAGCCGTCACCGCACGTTGTGGCTGATCAAAGCATACTCGAACGGCACCTGTAGCATACGCATCGCCCGCCGAAAACAGCGTACAAGACTGATCAGGTTGCCGATAGCGGGTCTTGGCGGTGCAACGCAGCCCGTCAGCGGGAATCATTGGGTCGCCAGACACCCAATCTATCGGCTCGCTCCACAGGGTTTGGCTTTGCATCGCGGCATGCTCATGGCCTTGGCCGATGATCAGTCGATTCTGCTGCATGTCTTTTTGTAGCACAAACCAAGCCCCTTCGGCTTGGTCTTTCAATCCACCGACTCCGATACCATTACGCTGACCCAGGGTGTAATACATCAAGCCCTCATGTCGGCCGACCACGTGACCCGCATCAGTGACAATGTCACCCGCTTGCGCGGGCAGGTATTGCTTCAGAAAATCCCGAAAGCGCCGTTCCCCAATAAAACAAATCCCCGTCGAGTCTTTTTTGCGGGCAGTCGCCAAGCCCAGTGCCGCAGCTTTGGCACGCACTTGTGGTTTTTCCAGCTCACCGACCGGAAATAAAGTTTTCGCAATTTCACGGCCATTCACCGCATGTAAAAAATAGCTTTGGTCTTTATTGGCATCACGGCCACGCAGTAACTCCGCCACGGTTTCATTTTGTGAGTTTTGATAAATACGGCCTTTGCGGGTGTAATGACCCGTGGCAATAAAGTCCGCACCCAAGGTTAAGGCATGCTCTAAAAACGCCCGGAATTTGATTTCTTTATTGCATAAAATATCGGGATTCGGGGTGCGACCCGCTTGATACTCTTTTAAAAAATGCTCAAAGACTCGATCCCAGTATTCCATTGAAAAATTAGCGGTACGCAGTGGGATGTTGAGCTGATCACAGACACTCTGGGCATCGGCGAGATCTGCCAAAGCGGTACAGTATTCTGTACCATCGTCCTCCTCCCAGTTTTTCATGAACAAGCCTTCTACTCGATAGCCTTGTTCAAGCAACAGCGCCGCTGATACCGATGAATCAACGCCACCCGACATGCCCACGATCACATAAGGTGCAGACGTTGCAGCGCCGTCAGCAGAAAGGGCAGTAGTGGTTTTGGTGGTGCTCATAAACACTCTCTCACAAGCGGCAATCAGGCATTAATAAGGCTAGGGTCGGCAATAAACAAGGGATGCTCATAGATCAATTCTAAAGGAAATGACTGCCCACGCTGTGCGTCTTCGATACAGCGCAACACCAACGGTGAACGCGCCCGCGCGGTTTCATAAAGCTCATCCGGCGTTAACCAAAATACTTGTTGAATATCGGGATCTAGTGGCCTGTCCACCTCATGTGAGACAGCCTCAGCTAAAAAACACATCCGATAATACGTACTCTCTGGATTGCTCGGCGGCGTATAGGTATACAGACCTAAGAACGCAGTCGGGCGGACGTGCCAGCCCGTTTCTTCGAGTGTTTCACGAATGGCCGCTTCAACTAAGGTTTCACCCACTTCAACGTGGCCAGCAGGCTGATTAATCACCAAGTGGCTGCTTGATGAGCTGTGTTCCTCTACCAATAAAAATCGGCCTTCGCGCTCGACCACGGTTGCAACCGTCACATGCGGCATCCAAGACATTGATTTGCTCCAAAAATGATTAAGCCAAAGCATTTATGTGGTTGATGGCTGCCCATGCGATCAGTGCAGGGACAAGCTATACTCTGCATGATACGGGATTTACAGAGGCAAAACCAAATGCAGCATGTTCAGCCAGATTCTGATCAAGCGCAGCACTCACTGAGTCATTTAGACGCCAGTGGTGCGGCGCACATGGTGGATATTACCGACAAACCCATCACTCGCCGTGAAGCAGTCGCCAGCGGCTTTATTCATCTACAGCCCGCTACCTTGCGCTTGCTGCAAGATCATGCCCTACCCAAAGGCGATGTGTTCGCAACGGCTAGAATTGCGGCGATTCAGGCGGCCAAGCAAACCGCCAACCTGATTCCATTGTGTCATCCGCTGCCACTGAGCAAGGTTAGTGTTGAATTTATCATCACTGCGCAGCCAGATGCGACAGGAATTTATATTGAAGTGACCTGTCGTACCACCGGACAAACTGGGATCGAAATGGAAGCCTTGACTGCGGTCAGTGTCGCGGCTTTGACCTTGTATGATATGTGTAAGGCGGTCGATAAAGACATGGTGATTGACCAAATCACCTTACGCCAAAAAACCGGAGGTAAAACCGATGTCCAGCGCTAATTTTGACGTTAAAGTGTTGTTTTTTGCCCGTCATCGCGAACAAATGGGCATGGCAGAGTGTCTACTCCCGATCAGCACTGCTTGTACGTTGGCCGAATTAAAGCAAAACATCAGCCAGCTCTACCCACAATTTACCAGCTTGCGCCAACCGATTATGGCAGCGATCAACCAAGACTTTGCAGCCGATGATCAACTGATCCAGCAAGGTGATGAAGTGGCATTTTTCCCGCCCGTCACGGGAGGCTAAACCATGGCTACGACCAGTATTCAAGTACGGGTACAAACGGCAAGCTTTGATGCCAACCAATTGCAGGCCGAGCTGCCAGTCGATTCAGCGGTCGGCGCGGTGGCCAGCTTTATTGGCCTAGTCCGTGATCATGGCGATCAGTCAAATGTGATCGGACTGGTGCTGGAGCATTATGCAGGCATGACCGAAAAGGTACTCGAGCAATATTGTCAGCACGCCAGCCAACGCTGGCCGCTCTCAGCGATTGTGCTGATTCATCGAGTAGGCGAGTTGCGGTTGAATGAGCCAATTGTCGGTGTGGCGGTCGCCAGTGCGCATCGGCAAGCGGCGTTTGAGGCGGTGCAATTTTTGATGGATTTTTTAAAGCATGATGCGCCATTTTGGAAACGGGAGTTATTGGCCGATGGTGCATCCGTGTGGGTCGAACAAAAACACAGCGACCAACAACAACTGGGTCGTTGGTCGGCAGCGTCAGCACAATAAACGGCTTAGTTTTTTTCTGAGGCGTGATTGATGGTGTAACGGGGCAGTTCGACCTCCAGATCCTCACTGATGGTCTTGATCTGACATGAGAGCCGTGAATCTGGCTCTAAGCCCCACGCCCGATCCAGCAAATCCGCCTCGACGTCATCCATTTCAGCCAGTGAGTTAAAGCCACGACGCACGATCACATGACAGGTGGTACAGGCTGCGGACATATCACAAGCATGTTCGATCTTCACACCATGATCTAACAGGCTTTGACACAAATTGGCATTGTGGGCGACCTCAAACACTTTGCCGTCTGGACAAATTTCTGCATGAGGTAAAACAGTAATACGCGGCATCAGTAGCGGCTCCCGATCAAAAATAATAGTTGGTTCAATCGCTTACCAATCACGCAGATTAGTTCCGGTGAGGGCATTTTGGATATTGCGATCCATCCGCAGCGCTGCAAAGGCATCGCTATGTGTTTTTAGCGCGTCTACAGCCGCCTCAATCACGCGGATATCCTCGCCAGTCAGCGCTTGCTGTAGCTGTGCAATCGCGGCACTGAGCTGCTTCAGAGTGTTCTTGTCTAAGAGGTGAGCGTCATGTTCTATCGCCTGCTCTAAAGCAATCAACTCTCGTTCAGCCTCGACTTTAGTCTCGAACAAACTACGCAACTGTTTATCCAGCTCAGCATGTTCAAAACCATCCGTCAATAAGCGAGCCGTATCGGTTTCCGACAAGCCATATGAGGGTTTAATCACGATTTCGCTTTGCACCCCAGAGGTTTTTTCACAGGCACTGACCGATAACAAGCCATCTGCATCGATATTAAAGGTGACCTCAATGCGAGCTGCGCCTGCAACCATCGCTGGAATACCCCGTAATTCAAAGCGACCGAGTGAACGACAGTGGTTAACCATATCGCGCTCACCTTGCACCACATGAATCAGCATGGCTGTTTGGCCGTCTTTATAGGTGGTGAACTCTTGACGACGAGCAGTGGGGATCGCGGTGTTACGCGGAATCAGTCGCTCTACTAAACCGCCCATGGTTTCTAAACCTAAGGACAATGGGGTAACGTCCAACAACAAGGCCGAGTCACTGCGATTGCCAGCCAGTTGGTCAGCAGCGATTGCCGCGCCCAACGCAACCACCTGATCGGGATCAATACTACAGCGTGGGGTTTGTTGGAAAAACTGCTGCACCGCTGCTTGGATACGGGGCACGCGCGTTGAGCCACCCACCAGCACCACCGCGCTGACCTGCTCGACTGAACGCTTGGCATCGCGCATGACTCGCTTACAGACACTTAAACAGCGTTCAACAATCGGCTCAATCAGCTGATTGAAGGTGTCGCGGCTCAGTTCGCCTTGCCAATCAAACCAGTTAATCTCCACACGATCTTGACGACTGAGCTTTTCTTTGATGTCGCGAGCCAACATCGCCAAGGCTTGCTGCTGACTCGGGTTTGGTCGGACACAGTCCGCTTGCTGACATAACCAGCGCACCAACAGTCGGTCAATATCATCACCGCCTAATGCTGTGTGACCACCCGTTGCCAATACCTCATAGACCCCTTGATTTAAGCGCAGTACGGAAACATCAAACGTCCCACCGCCTAAATCAAAAATGACTTGGATTTGCTCTGCTGTCGCGGTGATGTCGACTTGATCAAGTCCATAGGCAATCGCCGCCGCTGTGGGCTCATTCAGTAAGCGCAGCACCGTTAAGCCGGCCAAGCGCGCCGCATCACGAGTGGCTTGTCGTTGCGCCTCATCAAAATAGGCAGGCACAGTGATTACTGCGCCCATTAATTCACCGCCTAGACTGGCCTCAGCACGCTGCCGCAATAGCGTTAAGA
The DNA here is from genome assembly GCA_037969155.1 of Moraxellaceae bacterium. Taxonomy (GTDB): domain Bacteria; phylum Pseudomonadota; class Gammaproteobacteria; order Pseudomonadales; family Moraxellaceae; genus JAYXXU01. Next base: position 14,098 of record JBBKWW010000194.1, on the reverse strand, counting down.
TATCTGCAGAAATCTCAACAGGCGTTTTACGACCCTGTGTGGTCATAAAAGCAGGCATTTCATCATCATGGCCTAACAATTGATAGGGGTGATCAAAGCGAATATCTGCACTTGAACGCCCCATGAATCGCTTGACAGAAACGATGGTATTGCTGGGATCATCCACTGCTTCCTGCCGCGCGGCTTGTCCAACGACAGGGAGGGCAGCGCCATAGTAGACCACAGAGGGTAGCAAGGCGTTTTTTTGCTCATCGAGGAGCACAGTGGATCGCCCAGAACGCACAGCAGCCACCAAGGAGTGGGTGGTACCGAGGTCAATTCCGACGGCTAGCCGATGCTCATGTGGGGCTGTGGATTGGCCAGGCTCGGCAATGTGCAGCAGTGCCATAAAAGAATCCCTAAAAAACAAATATTTATAAAAAAACAGCCCTGTTCCAGACAGGGCGAATGATTCAACAAGCCAACAGAGTCGGACTGATCACTCGTCAAAGTCGCCCAGATGATCATCTAAATCATCAAAACGGTCTTCAATGCGATCCAGATCATCCAAGACTTTCTGAATAAACGCGAGTTTTCGTGCGGTATCGCGGGCCTCCGACCAATCTTGCTCACGCCAATCGATCTGAAACTCACCACAGAGTGCCTCTAACCACTGTTGTAGCTCAAGGCGCAGGCTCACCAACTCAATCGCGGAGCTCACTTCATCAAGCTGCTCACGTAATTCAATCGCATTTTGCAAAAAATCCATATCATGAATCGATTGCTCAAGTCCTTGCGCTTGGCCATTGAGCGCCAATACATGCGCCGCGCGCCGATCCGGCAGACGCAATGTATCATAGGCTTGATTGACCAGTGTCGACAGCTTCAAGGCTTCAGCAGCGTCAAATTCACTACGATCTGGATGATACTGTTGTTGCCGCTCGCGATAACGTGCAGCAAGCACGGTCTGATCCAGCGTGGGCTTGGTGTCTAACCCAAAAAATTCAAAAAAATTCAACCGTCATCCGCCTCAGTACGCCGTACACATCTGCTCAATTATACCGTAAATGACTCACCACACCCGCATTCGCCAGTTTGGTTTGGGTTACGGAATTCAAAGCCTTGGTTGAGACCATGTGTGACATAGTCCATTTCAAGGCCATTGAGATAAACCAGACTTTTGGGATCAATAAACACTTTGACCCCTTGTGCATCAAAGCTTTGATCGTGAGGATTGACCTGATCGACAAACTCCAACACATAGGCCAAACCTGAGCAGCCTGAGGTCTTGATGCCGACGCGAATGCCTTCACCTTTGCCGCGATTTTCCAAAAAAGTTCTGACGTGCTCAGCTGCACGCTCACTTAAATGAATCATGTCAACCTCCTCAAAATCGAAAGCCTAAGTTGAACATCCCAACACGCCTTAAGCGCCTTGGGTATGCTTGCCGCGATAGTCTGCAATCGCAGCTTTGATCGCATCTTCGGCGAGTACCGAACAATGAATCTTAACCGGTGGTAAGGCCAGTTCTTCAGCAATGGCTGAGTTCTTGATCTCTTGAGCTTGATCGAGTGTTTTGCCTTTCAGCCACTCAGTCACTAGCGAGCTCGAGGCAATCGCTGAGCCACAGCCGTAGGTTTTGAAGCGGGCATCTTCAATGATACCTGCGTCATTCACTTGAATCTGTAAGCGCATCACGTCACCGCATGCGGGCGCACCAACCATGCCTGTGCCCACATTTTCAGCAGTTTTATCCAATACGCCAACGTTGCGCGGATTCTCGTAATGGTCAATCACTTTTTCGCTATAAGCCATGATGCTTCTCCAAACCTCGGGGTCAGCCTAAAATAAGAGTATGGCTGACCATACCCATGATGATTCAATACACGCTGTCGGTTGTGCTGGCGCTTAGTGTGCAGCCCACTCAACCTTAGACAGATCAACACCTTCTTTGTACATGTCCCACAACGGGGAGAGGTCACGCAGCTTTTCAACCGCATGCCGTGAAAAATCGATCACGCGCTCAATGTCTTCAGCCGTGGTAAAACGCCCCAAGCTAAAGCGAATCGAACTGTGTGCCAATTCATCGGACAAACCTAACGCACGCAGCACATATGAGGGCTCTAACGTGGCAGAGGTACAGGCTGATCCTGAGGATACTGCCAAGTCTTTTAATGCCATAATCAGCGATTCACCTTCAACAAAGTTGAAGCTGACATTCAGATGGTTGGCCGTGCGCTGAGTCGGATGACCGTTTAAGTAGACTTCTTCCAGATCACACAATCCCGCCCAGAGGCGATCACGCAAGCCAGCCAGACGCTGCATTTCGTCATGCATTTCACGGCCAGCAATCTCGAAACACTCGCCCATGCCCACAATCTGATGGGTCGGTAGTGTCCCAGACCGCATACCACGCTCATGACCACCACCATGAATCTGTGCTTTTAAGCGCACCCGAGGGCTGCGGCGCACGAATAGCGCACCGATGCCTTTAGGGCCGTAAGTCTTGTGCGCACAAAAACTCATCAAGTCTACTTTGAGTACCGACAGATCGATATCGACTTTGCCAGTGGCTTGCGCGGCATCAACGTGTAGATAAATACCACGTGCGCGGGTCATTTCACCGATTGCAGCGATATCCGTAATGGTGCCAATTTCGTTATTGACCATCATCAGTGACACGAGAGTGGTGTCTTCGCGCAGCACCGCTTCCACCGCCGCAGGATGAATCAAACCCGTACCTGCTTCAGGTTGTAGATAAGTCACTTCAAAGCCTTCATCTTCTAACTGACGGCAGGCATCAAGTACTGCTTTGTGCTCAATTTTACTGGTGACGATGTGCTTGCCTTTTTTATGATAAAAATGAGCAACGCCTTTAATCGCCAAGTTATTCGATTCAGTTGCGCCGGAAGTCCACACGATTTCGCGTGGATCAGCTTTGACCAAGTCGGCGACTTGCTGGCGGGCATGCTCAACAGCTTCTTCTGCTTGCCAGCCATAACCGTGCGAACGCGATGCTGGATTACCAAACGCACCATCCATGGTCATAAACTGCATCATACGTTCAGCCACACGCGGATCGACTGGCGTGGTGGCGGCATAGTCGAGATAGATGGGACGCTTCATGATGTCAAACTCAATACAAGTGAAAAGAATGGACTGATTACAGCGCAGCAGCGTTTTGGCGCAACGCCACAGTTTGTACATTTTGCCGTTCGAGTAGGCTACCCAGCGTCACATGTGCCAGATAAGACTCGATATGTTCAGACAGTTCATGCCAAAGGTCGTGAGTTAAGCACATCGCGCCATTTTGACAATTACCGCTGCCTTCACAGCGTGTTGCTTCGACGGATTCGTTCACTGCTGAAATAATATCCAACACTCGAATCTGCGGAGCAGGACGCGCCAAGTGATAACCACCCGCCGCACCACGTACACTGGTCACCAAACCCTGCCGCTTGAGCTTTGAAAACAACTGCTCGAGATAGGCCACTGAAATAGACTGACGCCCTGCAATCTCAGACAGCGTAATCGCCTGATCGGTCGGCTGTAATGCCAAGTCAAGCAGGGCAGTCACTGCATAGCGACCGCGCGTCGTGAGGCGCATAAGCGTAAAGCCATTGGTGGTTTGATGCTAGAAAGAGTAGCAATTCCGACTATTTTAGTCAAGATTGAATTCGTTGCATCGGCAACACAGATGCTACAAGCCAGTATTTTTGGAAAAGGCATTTTTAAACATCTAAAACCTGCGATCAGCCACCACAAAATCTCTCACAACAGGGGACATTCAGCGCAGTAGCAATACGACCATGATCATCAGCAGCACAGCCACAACACTTGCCGCACTCCAGATCAATCGTTTGTACTGAAATTTCAGTTGTTGTAATTCATGTGCTTGCTGTTTAACCGTGATGTTGAGTTGTTCAATGTTTTTCTTTTGCTCATCAATTCGCTTAAGCAATGGCTTGATCCGTTGCTGCTTAGGTATTTCTGGCTGATTTTGGGCAGTGAACTTGCCAAACCATGGAAAACTGAACCAGTTACTCAACATGTTACTGATATTGAAAGCTGTCATTAATTGACGTAACTCAGCGACCAACTCCTCATCACCATGAATTAAAATATCGTCAAGTATGTGTGGCCGCGCAGTCATAAAAGCCCGAAACAATGTCGGAACAGAGCTATCAACCGTCGCCAAGCACTCTGTATCAGGGGCTTGATGGTCGAGTAACACACCATGATGGCTAAACGTTGCGTAAAAGGTATAGGCAGGGAGATGGGTGCGAATACGAATCACCGCTTGCCGCACAATCAAACGCTCGGCCAAGCGCTGTGATGCGGTGTCGTGACGTAGCAAAAATGTCAGCAGTGACTCAAACACAATCAACACAATAGACAGCAGCGTGCTAGTCTCTGATGACTGTGGGTTCTCTGATGACTGACTGCTTGGCATTTGGATCAATAACCCCTTACTGGTTTTTCGCTGTTTTTCGAGCAGAGCTTGAGCCATAACACGCAGCGCCATAAAATTGACTGGTTTGTTATGTTGGACAATATTATAAAAAAGTCAAGTAAATGTCAGACAATACTTTGTCTACTGAAGGATTCACATGTTAAAATTGGGCGGGACAGACCGTCTGTATTCAATATGCTCTCGATTGAGCCAGAGCCAAACCTTCAGGAAGAGTGAAACCATGACTGCACCGGAACATCTTTCCACAGGTGAAACACAGGCCGCGACTGACACTCGTGCTTCCCGACGCAAAAGCGCACTCGATTTTCGCAAATATACGCAACAAATTTGGCTGGCTGGACTTGGTGCGTTTTCTCGTGCTGAAGAAGAAGGCACGCGTTTGTTTGATTCGTTGGTCAAGGTGGGTGAAGAGCTAGAGTCCAAAACGACTGATCTGGCGGATAGTACGGTAGAAGCCGTTGAGGAAGTGCGTGAGAAAGTGACCGAGCGGGTTTCCGATACCAAAGGACGGGTTGAGCGGGTACTCGATGATCGAGTCAGTCAGACGGTGTCTCGGATCGGCCTTGCCTCGCACCGTGAAGTGGCTGAACTGACCACGATGATTGCACGACTCACCCAGCAAGTTGAGTCATTAACCGATGAGGTTCGTGCGCTGCGTCCTCCTCAGCAACGGCACGATAAATAGCGGATTGTCGTGTATATCGCCAGATCAGCCACTCAATTCAGCTGTTTTATGCTTTAGTTGGCAGCTTGATCTTGTGTTACGCGCATCCCATTGCTATAAAGGCCAAACGCCTGCACCTAGGCACTTGTCTTAACATTTTAGAGGATGCTCCTTTCCATGAATAAATCGGAATTAATTGATGCAATCGCCAGCAAATCTGATCTGTCGAAAGCTCAAGCAGGTCAAGCTTTAGAGGCAACCTTTGCTTCAATTGAACAAGCATTAAAGTCCGGTGAGGCTGTGACCTTGGTTGGTTTTGGGACGTTTAGCGTCAAAGAACGTGCAGCACGGACTGGCCGCAACCCAAAAACTGGCGAGCCGATTCAAATCGCCGCCAGCAAAGCACCTGGATTTAAAGCCGGTAAAGGTCTGAAGGACGCCGTATCTTAAGTACGATTTGCCGATGAAGGCGCGCCTTTTGGCGCGTCTTTTGTTTGTTTGGGCATCGCCTTTTTTTGTATATCATTTGAAGTCATGACCCTGTTTCACAGTGAGGGCAAGACCTCACCACCTGACTAGACCGGTATACTGATACCATCGTCGGCATATGAGAGTGTTATGGAAGCGTTTCGTACTTTAATCAAAGGCTGGGTGGGCAAGGTCTTACTCGTTATATTTTTGGTTCCATTTGCCCTCGTCGGCATGGAAGGCTTGTTTTCGTTAGGTTCTCAATCTGGCATTGTCGCCACAGTGAACAAAAAAGATATACTGAGCAGTGAGCTTGAACAAGCGGTTAATCAACGTCGCCAGCAACTCTTACCACAAGTCGGTAACGATGAGGCAAAAATTGACAGCCTCGTGCTTCGCCAGCAAGTGTTAGACGGTCTGGTCGAACGTGCCATGCTGTTGCAACAAGCCAATGCCCTTGGATTCCAGATTAGTGAGTTACAGGCGGCTGCACTGGTTCGTAAAGAACCCTCTTTTCAAGTCGATGGTCAGTTTTCAGAAGAGCGCTTTCAGAGCTTTTTAAAAATGACAGGGCAGGACAGTCCGAGTTTGCTTCGAGACATTCAATCACAAATGGCAGTACAGCAATTTGCGGGTGGGATCACCACATCCGGCATTACCAGCAAAACCGAAATTGAGCAGATTATCGTACTGCAAGATGAGCAGCGGACGGTGCATTTAGCTCAACTGCCACTCAGTAAGTATCTGAGCCAAGTCAGCGTCACTGCTGAAGAAATTCAGCGTTACTACGATACCAATAAAGCCACGTTAAAGGTGACTGAAAATCTTGACCTGCAATATGTTGTTTTGAATAGCAGTCAGTTTTCCAATCAAGCCACAGTGACTGCGGACGACTTGAAGGCACAGTACGAGATCGCCACCAAAGATCTGCAAGGCAACATCGAACGTCGTGCGCAACATATTTTGATCAGCGTGGATGATAAAACCACCGCCGAAGCCGCGCTGAAAAAATCCAATGAATTGATTGCACGGATTAACCAAGGCGAAAGCTTTGATCAACTCGCAACAGAGTTTTCACAAGACCCCGGTTCAGCGCAAAAAGGCGGTGATTTAGGCTTTGCCCAAAAAGGTGTGTATGTGCCGGAATTTGAAGCCTCGCTGGACAGTTTGGCGATTAATCAAGTCTCTGCACCGATTAAAACCCAGTTTGGCTATCACATCATTAAACTGCTCGAAAAACGCAGTCCAGAACTGCCGACATTGGACAGTATGCGGGCTGAGTTGACTGAGCAGGCCAAGGCCGCGAAAACAGCTGCTTTGTACAATGATGCGATTAATCAAATGAATGATTTGGCCGTAGATGCTTCAAACATCAGTGAATTGACCAAGCCTTATCAACTGGTGGTGCAATCACAAGCCCAGCTGACCCGTCAAAACGGGGCAGGGGATCTGGCCAATCCTGAGTTGATTAAAATGGCGTTTAGTGAAGAGGTTCTGCTGGATCACCGGATTTCTAGTGGTATCTCGGTTGATCCAACCCGCACGATTTGGCTTAAATCCGCCGAACACCGGCCTGAGCGCCCTCAGACACTGGCTGAAGCCAGCGGTCTCATTAAGCTGACATTGGAAGAGCAAAAGGCACTTGCCTTGGCCATGCAAGATGCAACCAAAATTGTGGATGAGCTGAGCAAAGGGACTGCACCTGCCACAGTACAGGCCACGCATTCGATTCAGTTTGCTGATTTCGGGCAAATCAATCGCCAAACTGGACTGCCCAATAAAAAGGCACAAACCGCAGCATTTGCGCTCAGCCAGCCAGATGCTGGTCAGTGGCGTGCCGCTGCACTAGAAGGTGAAAAAGGTACTGGTGTCACTATTGTTGCGATCAGTGATATTAAGGCAGGCCAGTTAGATAGCGTGCCAGAAGATCAACGCAAACAAATGGCCAGTATGTTGGCCAGTATGCGTGGCCAACAAGATCTACGTGACTATACTGAGTCGCTTAAAAGCCGTGCGAAGATCAAAATCCTACCGACTGCTGCACCACAGTAAAAATCGGTAAACTCGCAGCTAAACAAAAGCCACAACGCCATCACGTGTTGTGGCTTTTTTATTGGCGTTCAGTCGCCCGTCATCTGTTATTTAACATAATATACATTATACGACATTCGTACTATGGGATAGCGGCTAGGTTGCCGCAGTTACGACTAGCTTGTTTGATGATTTTTTCCTAAACTGTCGTTTGTTTTGATAGCGTTCGGACGATGCAACTTATGGCCAACAATGCCCTACAAGCCCAACTGCTCAAAGCTGGTTTGGTGGATGCCAAAAAAGCTAAAAAAATAAATCAGCAGCAACAACATGCTAAAAAAACTGGCCAAAATCAGACTGAGGCAGATGTTCGGCAAGCGCTCATCGTGGCCCAGCAAGAAAAGCTAGCCAAAGACCAATCGTTAAATCGGCAGCGACAAGCTGAACTCGAGCAAAAAACGGCACAAGCCAATATCAAGCAAATGCTCACCCAGCATCAGCTTAAAGACACGCAAGGTGATATCACCTATCAATTTATTGACCAAAAAAAAATCAAGAAACTCTATGTCACGCAAGCCATCTATGAACAAATCGTAGCTGGGCGTGTTTGGATTGCCCGCTTAGAGCCCAGCTATGTGCTGTTGCCTCGACCATTAGGTGAAAAAATCGAGCAACGAGCGCCTGAGGTCATCGTGGTCAATAACAGTCTAAATCAAGAGACTATTAGCGATGCTGATGACCCATATGCAGCTTATGTTATTCCAGATGATCTGATGTGGTAAAGGCCACAGCAGCACGGATTTTAATGGATTATTCGGCAGCAGAAACAGATTCTGCTGCGTAATTAATACCTGCAAAAGCTGCTGATAAAAACCCATGCCAAAATGGCATCATTTTGGAGCTGGCCAAGCGCCCCAGCAGACTATCACTGTGCAGTGACCCGCGAAGCAGCACTTGGTGAGGTGTATCAAGCGACTCTAGATCAAAACGGATATGCACATGGACACTAAGGCAACTGGCGCAAATATTTAATGCTTTTTGATCGATCATTTCGTCGATATGCAGTGACCACGGCAGCCATGATAAGCGGCGCAGATAGAGAACGCCACGCGCGTCAACTTGAGCATCGCCATCAATCTCAGCAAATGCCACTTGGCGATTCCAGATTCGCCAGCCACCAACATCTAGCAGTAGACGGTAAACGACTGTTGCAGGTGCATGAATGAGTTGCTGACGGCTGGACATACGTACCCTATTCCCTTTTTATCGCAGGCTTTCATAGATCTCGCGTAAGGCATCGCTTGGACAAGTCGCCTGCGTGATTGGCCGCCCGATGACCAAATGGGTCGAACCCTGTTGCATGGCGGCGACGGGAGTGACAATCCGCTTTTGATCATCTGCGGCACTGCCCAGTGGCCGAATGCCAGGTGTGACCAAGACAAAATCCGCACCTAACTCAGCACGCAAACGGCTGGCTTCTTGTGCTGAACACACCACACCATCAAGGCCGCTATCCGCTGCTAAGCGTGCCAGACGACTCACCTGCTCTGCTGGCTCAACACTGACACCCACTTCGGCTAAATCTACAGCAGACATCGACGTTAACACGGTGACCGCAATCAATTGGGTCTGATAGCCAGACTCTTTTAAGCGTTGCTGTGCGGTTTGCATCATGCTTCGACCACCACTGGCATGAACATTGACCATCCACACGCCTAAATCAGCAGCGGCAAGTACCGCTTGCGCGGTGGTATTTGGAATGTCGTGAAATTTTAAATCCAGAAAAACCTCAAAGCCACGCTGCTGGAATGCCTTAACCACAGGCGCGCCAACCGCAGTAAACAGCTCTTTTCCTACTTTCAGTCGGCATAATGCTGGATCAAGCTGATCCGCAATAAAAAGCGCATCGTCTAAGCGATGCGCATCAACCGCAACAATAATACTCAAGAATCACCTATCAAACAGCCATGGTATGCTCAGTGTAGTTGTTTTGGCGTATCGGTCAAGTCGCTGGCTGGCTTCGTAATCGAGACTTGCGGTGCAGCATGGCTAGCAGCTTGTGCGGCAGCAGCAGCGGCCTTAACGTGTTGTGATCGCACGCTTTCAAGCTCTTTCTTTAAACGGGAAATTTCCCAGTTTGTTTGGAATACTCGGAATACTTGTAAGCCTAACAATAGGCCAAGCAATACGCCGAGTGTAATGGTCATGATCAGTAGTACGCCTAAATTCATATCAGAAATTAGGCCAAATAATAGATTAACGTTTACATGAACACTATTGGCTAACACCAACGCGATTGAGTAGCCAAACACGACTAACAACAACACAATAAATAGAATCCGCATGTTTGTACACTCAAAAGACGATAACGCAAATCTGTGCTATTCGTTTGGGGTCATTTTGGATCTCATCACGGGTGCCTATATGCACTTATGCTGACAAGGACTCATTGACTTCGTCACGCAAGGCTTTGCCTGGCTTAAAATGTGGGACTGATTTAGCAGCAACTTCAACTGATGCACCAGTTTTTGGATTGCGACCGACACGAGGATCACGATGGTGCAACGCAAAGCTACCAAAACCACGAATTTCAATTCGCTTACCGGAAGCCAAAGATGCAACCATTTGGTCTAGCATCACTTTTACTGATTCTTCAACCATCTGCACATCGACTGGCTCAGTCGTATTCGGCTGGCGCTCAGCAATTCTGGTAATCAAATCAGACTTATTTAAACCTGTCGTCATGGTATTTTCTCCTGCTGGGTCTACGGGTGTGAACAACTAAACCCGATAAGATCACTCTGGCAATACAATATCACCAGAGTGTATGAAGACTTACTTCATCTGAGCTTTGATCAAGTCACCGATGGTGCGTGGACCATTGGTGTCTTGTACTGCTGCAGGTGCTGTACGCAGCGTATTTAGCGCCTCGCGCTCTTCGGCTTCGTCTTTCGACTTGATCGACAGGTTGATCGTACGAGTTTTACGGTCAACGTTGATGATCTTCGCTTCGATTTCTTGGCCGACGGTCAAATGCTTGGTAGCATCTTCAACACGGTCACGATTGATCTCAGACGCTTTTAAAGTCGCTTCGATGTCGCTACCGATGTTTACGGTCGCGCCACGCGCATCAACTGCAGTGACAGTCCCTTTAACCATCGTGCCACGCTCGTTCACAGACGCAAAGTCGTTAAACGGGTCGTTGCTGAGTTGCTTCACGCCGAGGCTAATGCGGTTACCTTCTGCATCAACAGACAGAATCACTGCATCAACAGTATCGCCTTTCTTGTAACGACGGATGGCTTCTTCGCCAGCTTCGTTCCAAGAAATGTCTGATAAATGCACCAGACCATCGATACCACCTGGCAAACCGATGAAGATACCAAAGTCAGTAATTGACTTAATGGTGCCTTGTACGCGCTCACCTTTATCGTGGTTCTTGGCAAAAGCTTCCCATGGATTTTCACGGGTTTGCTTGATGCCCAAGCTGATACGACGACGTTCTTCATCGACATCCAGAACCATGACATCAATCTCATCACCAATCTGTACGACTTTTGATGGATGAATGTTTTTGTTGGTGTGGTCCATTTCTGAAACGTGTACCAAGCCCTCAACGCCTTCAGCGATTTCAGCAAAACAACCGTAATCGGTTAGATTGGTGACACGTGCTTTGACGATTGAGTTCTTCGGATAACGGCTCATGATGGCCATCCAAGGATCTTCACCCAACTGCTTCAGGCCAAGGCTGACGCGATTACGCTCACGGTCAAACTTCAGAACTTTAACAGTCACTTCTTGACCGACTTCAACCACTTCAGATGGATGCTTGATGCGTTTCCATGCCATATCAGTGATATGCAATAGACCATCAATACCGCCCAGATCCACGAACGCGCCGTAATCAGTGAGGTTTTTGATCACGCCAGTCACAATCTGACCTTCTTCCAGCTTGCCTAGCAGCTCTTCGCGCTCAGCAGAACTTTCAGCTTCCATGACTGCACGACGGCTGACCACGACGTTATTGCGCTTGGCATCAAGCTTAATAACTTTAAATTCGAGGTCTTTACCTTCCAGATGCGTGGTGTCACGGATTGGACGGGTGTCCACCAATGAACCAGGCAGGAACGCACGGACTGGACCGATGTCAACGGTGAAACCGCCTTTGACTTTGCCAGAAATAATACCGGTAACAATTTCGCCATCTTCGAAGATTTTTTCGAGTTTGGTCCAAGTTTCGGCACGCTTGGCTTTTTCGCGCGACAACACGGTTTGACCCATGCCGTTATCCAACGCTTCAACCACGACATCAACTGTGTCGCCGATTGCCACTTCTAGCTCGCGCTGGTCATTTAAAAACTCGGCACGTTGAACAATACCTTCAGACTTCAGGCCGGTATCAACCGTTACCCAATCGCTGTCGATATTAACGACGATACCTTGGATCACTGCGCCCTTCTCGATATTGAGGTTCAGCTCGCTGGCTTCAAAGAGGGCGGCAAAAGATTCCATCATGTTATAACCTGTGGGGGGTAAACCGCTCCAGACCAGTTGGATACGGGATTGCGTTAGATGCGTGAACATGAGCATGATCTGGTCGCCATGTCAGCGCATCGTAAAAAAAACAAGCCAGCAGTTATCGCTGGCTTTTAAATATGCAGGTGCAGTGGTGAGAAAAGAGCACAGCTTGTCTTGTAACGACGGGTGCACTCTTCTCCTGTCAATCAGCTCAGTTGCTGATCAGCATACCCAACTAACGCCCGAAACACGTCATCGATACCTAAATCCGAACTGTCGATCGAGAACGCATCGGCAGCAGCGCGTAATGGCGCAATACTGCGTTCTGTATCACGTTTATCACGGGCGATAAGATCGGATAAAATATCATCTATGCTAGCATCCAGCCCGAGTCCTTGCAACTGTTTCACGCGGCGACTCGCTCTGGCCTCTGCACTCGCGGTCAGATAAATTTTGACGGGTGCGTCAATAAATACCACCGTACCCATATCGCGACCATCAGCCACCAAGCCCGGTGGTTGTGCAAAGTGACGCTGCCGCATCAGCAATGCATCACGCACCGCTGGAATCACCGCAACAGTCGATGCCAACAGACCAATCTGTTCAGTACGAATCTGTTCGGTCACGTCTTTTTGATCTAATAGTACCGTTAGACGCTGCTGCTGATCAGGAATAAATTGAATATCGAGATGTCTGGCCAAATCCACCAGTGTCGCCATAACGTCTGGTTGATCGAGTGTGGTGAGTAGGCCACGCTGTTGTGCCGCTAGACCAAGCAATCGATACAATGCACCAGAATCCAACAAATGAAAGCCATAATGCACAGCTAGGCGTGCAGCAAGTGTGCCCTTGCCTGAGCCACTGGGTCCATCAATGGTAATAATGGTGGATTTCGCGCTCATATGATATTCCGTGCTGTAAGTTGGCCGATACGAATGTCGAGCATCAATTGACGATGCTAGGGCGTTATCCTACAAGGTTCGTATCGGTTACACAAATCTCAGCGCGGTTCTTTCATGGCGAAAAAGCCATTTTTTCTCAGTATATTGCTTTGTTTTGTATGCTCTTAACGTGATCTAGCGTAAGTGCGTCACAAAATTACAAGGCTTGGTTTCTGCATTCAGCTGAGGTTGCAAAATATTTGACCATGCGGTTTTGCACGCCCCCGTCGAACCTGGCATGCAAAAAATCAACGTCCGGTTGGCCATGCCAGCGACTGCACGTGACTGAATGGTACTGGTGCCAATTTCTAGCAATGAAAAATGTCGAAACAGCTCTCCAAAACCTTCAATCTGTTTATCAAATAAAATGCTCAACGCCTCTGGTGTGCTATCTCGCCCCGAAAACCCAGTACCACCCGTGGTTAAAATCACCTGAATGTCAGGATGCGCGATCCATGCTGAGACGACAGCCCGCAGTTGATAGATGTCGTCTTTGACAATTATGCGATCCATCAGCTCGTGACCCGCAGCTAACAGTGCATCGACCAGATACTGCCCTGATGTATCGGTGTCAAGCTGGCGAGTATCAGAAACTGTCAGCACAGCAATACGAAGCGATGACATGGTGATTTACCTCTGTGTGATTTGGCTTGATTGTGCATCCGAAAATGCTTGACGACGTTGCTTAAAAAAACTGCGTAACAGTTGGCTGCTCTCGTCCGCCAATACGCCGCCAACATAGCTAAAATAATGATTGTAGAAGCCTTGCTGCATCAGTTGTCGCGCACTGACCAATGAACCCGCGCGGGGCTCAATCGCAGCAAACACCACCCGCTGTACTCGCGCATGCACGAGCGCACCGACGCATTGAGTGCAAGGCTCTAACGTCACATACAACGTTGTCTGCTCAGGTAGACGATAATTTTGTTGCTGCAAGCAGGCATCTCGAATGGCTTGAATCTCAGCATGTGCAGTGGGATCATGCTGTGCAATCGGACAGTTATAGCCCTGCCCGATGACTTT
>JBBKWW010000193.1:0-16031 GCA_037969155.1 Moraxellaceae bacterium | reverse complement strand
TCCTACAGCTAGACGGCAATGTCCTGCCGCGAAACAGATACTGTCATTCTCTGTTTCTTATTCCAGTGTAAACCTACCTTTCGGACTACATTAAATGCGCGATTTACAATGGGAAAATCGTTTTCTTGCTGTTGTGTCAGCGTGCTCGCTAAGGGTAATACACAACAACCCAATACTAGCAATTCTAACACCCCATGACAATGAGCAATATATTGCGTAAAGATGCGAATTGCCGCCTTACCTTGCGCGGCAGTGCCGCTCAGGGCTAAACCCCGAGGTTTTACGGCGAGACTGATAAGAAAGCCTGGTAGGCCGTCGCCATTGCTTTAGGACGCTCCACTTGTGGCACGTGTCCCACACCCTTGAGGGTCAGCATCTCAGACTGAGGTAGCCACTTTTGAAACACCTCCATCGAAGACACATCGAGAACTTTGTCCTCATCACCCCACAGCACCCAAGTCGGCGCTTTTATGCGGGGCAGCACCTCAGAGGCAGGCGGTGATAGCTTGATGTTGATCTGATCAAAAATGCGGCTGGCAATCGCTTCACGGCCAATCGCTTCACGTGTTAGCGTCGCAATCATCGGGGATGGAATATACGGCTGCTCTGACATCGTAAATGCCAGCAGGGCACGATAATCATCTGCATTGCGCGTGATCAATGGGTTCTTACCCTGCTCTAGCTCACGTTGCATTTGACTGGGTTGAGGCGAGACGACCCCCGCTGCACTGATCAGTGCTAGCGTTTTGACGTGTTCTGGATAATTAGCGGCCAGCGTAAAGGCAATGGCACCGCCCATGGAATGCCCCATGACGTGCACGGGCTGGTCTAGTTTAAGCGCATCCATGATCGTGGCCACGCGGCTGGCCTGCTCGGCAATCGTGTAATTTTTATCCATCAGGATGTTGCTGTCGCCGTGAGCAGGTAAATCAATGGCAATCACGTGGTACTGTGAGGTCAGTTTTCCAGCAAGTCGCATCCAAATGTCTTTGTTAGACTGAAAGCCGTGGATCATGAATACGGTAGGGCCTTGGCCACCTTCCAAATACGGAATATTGAACTCACCCACCTGAACAGCTTTGTAGTCTAAACCAGCGCGCATGCGCTCGATCCCGATGGCGGTGGTCGTCATCGCCTGCTGAGTACTGGCGCAGCCACTTAATGCGACGCTTAGCGTCAACAGGCTAATAGAAAGAAAGTGTCGCATAGTTGAAATCTCCGTGGGTCTTAGTCAGTCTCAAGTCTGTTAGGCTCAGCGGCGGCCACGTGGGTCATGTAGGGGCTGCACACTAGACCTTCGCGTCAGTTTACATGGAAAGTGTAAACGAATCACTGCTACGATAGGTTGTACAACCAAGACCTGATTACTGAGATGACTCAAGATTTGACTATTAGCCAATAAACTCCAGTGCTGTAACAAGACAAGAAGTAACATCCCATCCTCAAACTGAGGATGGGTGGAAAGATAGAGGAGACTTTAACGATAACTATTTATATTTTGCGCAGCTCTCTACTCCCTCTGGCGCGTCATTTACAGATTATTTCATCGCAAAAAACCATTTCAATCATGTCACGCTGATCTGTTGGCGCAACACTACCGGCTGCTGTTGTGACAGCTTCGACTGGCCAATCTGCTGGCGTAGCTCCTGAGCGGCTTGAACCATCTGCGTCAAGGCCGTACGCGTTTCGACCCAATGACGGGTTTTTAGGCCGCAGTCTGGATTGATCCACAGCCGCTCGGCTGGGATACTCTGCAATGCCTCATCAATCACTGCTTTCATACTAGACGCATTCGGCGTGCGCGGACTATGGATGTCATACACACCAGGCCCGACTGCATTCGGATAGCCTTGCTGATGAAACACCTCTAGCAATTGTAGCCCTGAACGGCTGGTTTCGATGGTGATCACATCAGCATCCATCGCCTTAATCTGCGGCAAGCAATCGGTGAATTCTGAATAGCACATGTGGGTATGAATCTGTGTGTCAATTCGCGCACTGCTGGCAGCATGTTTAAACGCCGTCACGGCCCACGACCAGTACGCTGCTTGAGCCGCCTGACGCAGTGGCAAGCCCTCACGGAACGCCGCCTCATCGATTTGGATAATCGCAATCCCCGCCGCCTGCAAATCACTAACCTCTTGGCGAATCACCTCGGCCAACTGCAAGGCCACCTCATGCCGACCGCGATGAGCGGGTGGAAACGACCAGTTCAAAATGGTCACCGGGCCCGTCAGCATGCCCTTCACATGCTTATCGGTTAGGCTATTGGCATACTCAATCCATTTCACCGTCATTGCCTGCGGACGGCTAATGTCGCCCACGATGATGGGCGGACGCACACAGCGACTGCCATAACTCTGCACCCAACCGAGTTTGGACAACCAAAACCCGTCTAATAATCCTGCGAAATACTCGACCATATCGGTGCGTTCTGCTTCACCATGTACCAATACATCCAGCCCTAATGCCTCCTGCTCTTGAATCGCTCGTTTAATCTCGGCCTGCATCGCCTGCTCATAGTCGGCAGCAGACAGCGTGCCCTGTGTCCATGCCGCACGCGCCGCACGAATCTCGGCGGTCTGTGGAAAGGAACCAATCGTGGTGGTCGGCAGGAGTGGCAAATTCAGCCGCGCCTGTTGTGCGCAATACCGATCAGCAAATGACTCAGGGCGGGATTGAGCATTCAAACCAAATACGGGCAATGCCGCTAGATTCAGTTGCGGATTAATGCTGATTTGTCCTGTAGACAGCGCAACCAACTCAGCGAGTTTTTGTCGTGCAAAAGCCAATTTGCCATGAATCGCGGCAGGCACTTGCTCTTGTTCCAGATCGACGGGCACATGCAACAGCGAACAGCCAGTCGATAGCCACAGCCGCTCACCCAGCTTGGCCTGCGCCACATCTACCACCTGCGCGGCAGCGACCAAATCAGTTGCCCAAACACTACGGCCATTGATGATACCCAGTGACAAAATTTTATGTGCGGGCAAGGCATCGATCACCTGCTGCCAAAATCGCTGATTCGGCGACTCACGGCTGATATCAATATGCAGCCCTGCAACTGGCAAATGCACTGCCAGATTCAAGTTATCCTCTAAACTGCCAAAATAACTACTGACTATCAGCTTTAATGCATCGCGACGCTGTAAGCGGTTATAGACACTATCAAAAGCACTTTTCCATGCTTGTGGCAGATCCAATACTAAAATCGGCTCATCAACCTGCACATAGCTCACACCTGCGGCAGCCAACTGATCAAACAGCGTGATATACGCAGGCAACAGCGCATCAACGAGATTCAGGGTATGGTTTGCAGTCGCTACACTGCCCACATGTTGGCAATTTTCGTCATGCTGATGGCTGGCAGCAGCGGTATGATGATCGACAATTCGTGACAAATACAAAAATGACAACAGGCCAGTCACCACCACTTTTAACGGTTTACCAAAGGCTTTTGCGCGTTCAACCTGTGCCAATAGATCGGAAAAATCTGCGGTAAACGTCTGATCAGCGGTCAACTCTGGGACTAAATAATGATAATTGGTGTCAAACCATTTGGTCATCTCTAATGCTGCGACATCGGGGCAGTTCGGCGCACGGCCACGTGCCAGATAAAACTGCCGATCTAAGCCATTCAATGACGCCGCCGCCGCAAAGCGCTTCGGTAGCACCCCCAAACGCACGGCATGCGTTAAGATATGATCGTAATAAACAAAATCACCGACCGTCAGCAGCGATACGTCAGCATCCACTTGTGCTTGCCAGTTGGCTGCCTCGACCGCTTGAGCTGACACCAGCAACTCAGCCTGACTGCTTTTGGCTTGCCAATACGACTCTAAGGCAAATTTTAGCTCACGTTTGGCGCCGATACGCGGATAGCCAAGGATATGCGTGGTTAAAGTGGTCATGCGATTGGGCTCAGTATGTAAAGATTGCCTGTATTGTCCGCGTATTCTAAAAATGAATCAAACTCATGTTTTTCATGTTATAGTGAAATATAATCACTTAATGGCCAGCAACATGCTTGAACTCAGACAACTCAGAACCCTGCACGCACTGCGTGAACATGGCTCATTGGTCAGTGCGGCTGAACAGTTGTGCGTCACTCCATCGGCACTATCCCATCAGCTCAAAGAACTGGAGCAGCACCTTGATCTTGCGGTACTAAACCGCAAAACCAAGCCACTACAATTCACCGCGGCTGGACAACGCTTGCTGACATTGGCGGATCGGGTATTGCCTGAAGTGGCACAAGTACAGCGCGACTTAAAGCGCTTGGCACATGGGCAGGCAGGCAGATTACGCCTTGCGTCCGAATGCCACAGTTGCTTTGATTGGCTGATGCCTGTCCTGAATCAATATCGCCAAGACTGGCCTGATGTGGAGCTGGATTTTGTCAGTGGTTTTGAGCCGCAACCACATCTCGCGTTACAACAATCCGAAACCGACATCCTGATCACCAGTGACTGCTTGCCTTTGCAAGGCTTAGCCTACCAAAAACTATTTGAGTATGAGTCACGCTTGGTACTTGCACCCGATCATCGTTTAGCACGGCAGCCTCAGTTTACTGCGGCTGAAGTCGCCGCTGAAACCTTGATTGCCTATCCGGTCGAACCTGAACGCTTGGATTTAATTGCGGGCTGGCTCACGCCTCAAGGTTTACGCCCCAAGCAACTGCGCACCACCGAACTGACCCCTATGCTGATTCAATTGGTCGCCAGTGGCCGTGGTATTGCGGCATTGCCAGATTGGGTGGTGAGTGACTATGAGCGCAAAGGTTGGATCGTATCGCGCCGATTACCGACGATTGATGGTATGGGATTAATCCGGAGTCTATCAGTCGGTTTCCGACAGGCTGCACCAGAGCAAGCTTATTTTGCGGCATTTATTGAAATTTTGCTCAAAATGACCAGCAATCGCGATAAGATTGAGCGTTAGAAAATCCTGTTTTGTCCGACAATTTCAGCATGCAGTGGTGTTTTTAGCCATTGACCGTATCAAAGCTGACGGGCTAATTAGCCAACACCTATATCAACAACTCGGATCTGAGGATTGTATGGATGTTAGTCGTCGCCATGACCCTGGAATGCCGGGGGCGTATTTAATTTTACTGCTGGATGTGCTGTCACGCTGGGGCATCCATGAACAGACGCTGTTGCAGCCTTTCGAGCTACACCGCGAGCAATTGGCCGACCCGACCTGCCGCCTACCCGCAGTGCAATTTAATGAAATACTGCAACGCGCCCACTTACTGACTGGCGAGCCATCACTGGCCTATCATTTGGGCATGCAGATGCGTATTTCGACGCATGGTTTTATCGGATTTGCCATCATGACCTCGTCCAATGCGACCGAGGCCATCGCATTGGCGGCGCGCTTTATTGGCATTCGTATGCCGTATTGTCAGTTAAGCACCCGCTATCACCCGCCCACCGCAATGATTAGACTGGTGTCTGATCTACCACTCGAGCCGCTGCGCAGTGAAATCTTGCTGAGCCTACTGATTGGGATTGTCCAAATCGGCGCAGCTTTGCTACAACAACATATTAAAGCCAAGATCAGTCTAGACTTTGCTGAACCCACTAATTTTCATAAATTTAGCAAGCTACTCGACAGTCAGTTTTCATTTAATCAGCCGGTGGTGAGTGCCGAATTCGACAGTAATCTAGCGCGGGCGTGTTTAGTCAGTGCCGACCCAGTTGCCAGCCAATTGGCACTGACCCAGTGTGAAGCTGAACTCTCTACGCTCGGCCAGCGCGATCGTTTGGCCGTCAGAGTGCGTGAAATTCTGATTTCGCATGAGCAGGGCTACCCGCAGATTGAGCAGGTCGCCACCCAACTCTGCATGTCAGATCGCACCTTAAAGCGCCAACTCGCGGCCGAGGACACCAGTTATAGTGCGTTATTAGAAGAAGTCCGCCATCGTCAAGCAGTCGGTTTATTATCGCGTACTGATTTAAGCCTTGAACGCATCGCCGAACAACTCGGTTACTCGGATGTGGCCAATTTTAACCGTGCCTTTCGGCGCTGGACGGGTAAAACACCGGGACGTTGGCGACGTGAACCCAAAAGTTAAGCATGATTACGCTTTTGCCCACAGCACCAGCATAAAGCCACACGCCGTCATCAGCAGCGAGCCCATCACATGCAAGCCCATCAACAGCATCGCGGGCTGCCAACGCCCGTGCTGTAACAGCATAAAAGCCTCTGCTGAGAACGTCGAAAATGTGGTCAGACCACCCAAAAACCCAGTCGCCAATAACAGCCTCACCTCAAGCGACAAACTGGCACTGTAAGCCACCACAAGCCCCATCAACAGTCCACCGAGCAAATTGGCCGTCAATGTGCCGATTGGAATCAGCGGATGTAGTGTATTGAGCAGACTGCCCAATACATACCGCAACATCGCGCCCGCCGCCGCGCCACTGCCGACGAGTACACCAATTAACCACCACTGCATACGCAAATCCTAAACGCACGCAATCACGCGTGTCTTTTCAACCATGATCTGGTTAAAATCGCCAATACTTTGAGCTTGATTTTTTCAACACCTGACACGTTTGTGCCACTGGAGTATCGAATATGAACCACCCTAGCGATCTAAAATACGCCGACACTCACGAATGGGCAAGGCTGGACGGCGACCTGGTCGTCACAGGCATCACTGATCATGCACAAGATGCACTCGGTGACCTCGTCTATATTGACATGCCTGAAGTCGGGCAACACTTCATCGCCGGTGACCAAGCGGGTGTGGTTGAATCGGTTAAAACCGCTTCAGACATTCACGTACCGATTGAAGGCGAAGTGGTCGAGGTGAATCCCTTACTAGAAGATGATCCAGAATTGGTCAACACCGATCCTTATGGTGAGGGCTGGATTTATAAAATCCGCCCGGCCAATCCAGCCGATCTGGATGACTTGATGAGTGCTGAGCAGTACGAAGACAGCGTCAACTAGTACCCGCCAAACCGCATTCAGGATGAATGAAACAACAAGGATACCTCTTCATCCCACCTCAACAAGAGGTATCCACCCCCAAAAACAAGCGTTTTCGTGACCTATACGCCAAATGCGCTGCCACTCGACCGCAACGCCTAGGCTATACTCTGCGCTTGTTGATTGCCGTTGATAAAGGAAATACCGCACGATGAGTCTGCCTCGCCTACGCATTAAAAAACGTGAACAGCAACGCCTACGCGATGGCCATCTTTGGGTCTATTCCAACGAAGTTGATACCGCACATACACCACTCAAAGCCATTCAAGGTCATCTGGTTCACCTTGAAGACTATCGTGGCCAGCCGCTAGGTACTGCCAGCTTTAACGCCAATGCGCTGATTTGTGCCCGACTCCTCGATGAGCAACTCTGTGATCAACTCAGCGTTGAGTTCTTCCAACAGCGCATCCAGCAAGCGCTTGACTTGCGCCAACAGATTTTTAGCCAGCCATTTTACCGCCTCGTTTATAGTGAAGGCGATTGGCTATCTGGTGTGGTGATTGATCGCTTTGATCAGAATTTTGTGGTGCAAATCAGCACACAAGCGATTGAAGCGGCGCGTGCTGAACTGATCCAAGCCTTACAGCAGATTTTTGGCACTGAGATTTCTATTGTCTTTAAAAATGATGGTAAAGGCCGCCAGATCGAAGGCTTACCCAGTTATGTCGAAACCATTGGTACACCCGTGCAGCACTTAACCGTGCTTGAAAACGGTGTCAGCTTTAGTGCGCCGCTTGACGGCCAAAAAACCGGCTGGTTTTATGACCATCGCGGTGGACGGCAGTGGCTCAATCAAATGGCTACGGGCAAAACCGTGCTGGACTTGTTTAGCTATATTGGCGGTTGGGGCATCCAAGCTGCTACACATGGCGCACGTGCAGTCACCTGCATCGATGTGTCAGCAAAAGCGGGCGAGTTTGTGCAGATCAATGCAAAAAACAACCAACTGAGCCAAGTAGAGTTTATTGAGTCTGATGTATTTGACTGGCTCAAACAAAACCAAACGCAGCGCTATGATGTGGTGGTGCTTGATCCGCCTGCATTGATTCAAAAACGTCGTGATTTTGAACAAGGCCGTCAAGCCTACTTTAAGCTAAATGAAGGCGCATTGGCGTTGGTCAACGATGGTGGCATCTTGGTCAGTGCCTCGTGCTCACTGCATTTACACCGCGAAGAACTGCTGAAAATCATCCAGCAAGTGGCACGTCGGCAGCATAAACAAGTGCAATTGGTTCATGAAGCACATCCGCTAGCGGATCACCCACAACTGCTCGCCATGACCGAATCAGCCTATCTAAAATGCCTGATGTTCCGCGTTACTTCCCTGCCTTTACCCGCTGGAGCAGCCTAATGCGTTGGCTACAAATTCGCTTCGAAACCAGCAAAGCCGACGTTGCGCTGATTGAAAGCCTACTGGAAAACCTCGGTGCGGTGAGTGTGATTTTAGACGATGCCGCTGACCAACCCCTGCTCGAACCCTTACCCGGTGAAACGCCGATCTGGGATCAAGTGATCGTCACGGGTTTGTTTAACGATGACGAAAGCGATCCGATTGATGCGGACAGCTTGGTAAATTTTGTCACCGCACAAGCCCGCACGACACGAGCGTTTTTTGAGTACATCGAAGAGCAAGTCTGGGAACGGGCGTGGATGGATCACTATGAACCGATCCAATGCGGTGAGCGACTGTGGATCGTGCCCGAATGGCTCACCCCACCCGATCCACAAGCCGTTAATTTAATGCTAGATCCAGGCTTGGCGTTTGGCACGGGTAACCATGCCTCGACCTTTTTGTGTTTACAATGGTTAGATGCAGAGCCACTCAAGGGTAAAATCGTGATCGACTACGGCTGTGGCTCAGGTATTTTGGGCATTGCCGCGCTATTACTCGGTGCCGAAAAAGTCTATGCGACTGATATTGACCCACAAGCGATTCTGGCCACACGGCAAAATGCCGAGATTAACGGCGTTGCTGATCGGCTTTGGGTTGATTTGCCCGAAGCGCTTGATCAACAATTACCAGACTTACAAGCAGATGTGGTGGTTGCCAATATTCTGGCCGGGCCTTTGGCAGCATTAGCGCCAGAGTTTGCCCGACGTACCCCGACCGGCGCACGCATTGTGCTGGCGGGATTAATCAGTGAGCAAGTGCATGACTTGCAAACCACTTACGCGGCGTGGTTTGATTTAAGCGAACTGGCCATGCGCGAAGAAAACTGGTGTCGCTTGTCTGGCACGCGCAACCCAACATAAAGTAAAAACAACAGGAGTTTCAGGGATGACTGCAAAAAAAACACAGTGTCCATTTTGTGAAAGTATCTTTGCAGTGACCCCTGAGCAACTGTCGGCGCGTGGTGGACACGTGCGCTGTGGCAAATGCTTTCAAGTATTCAAAGCCGATGAACATCTGGTGCGAGATGCCTCCTTAGGCAGCAGTACGCCAGCGCCATCCCATGACTCAACCGTTGCAGCAGACATTTTTGATATGCTGGATCAACCTCACCACGAGGACTCTGACACCCTCGCAGGTCAACCCGCCCTCCCGAGTACTCAGGCGCGTCCCTCAAGCACTGCAAAAGCCTCTGATCTGGGTCAGCTCGAACAGAAAACTGATCTTGAGCCAGACTTTGATGCACTATTTTCCGCTTTAGCACCACAATCAATTGATCCACACGAAAGCTATGCGCAAAGCAAAAATGCTGAGTTTGAGCCAGACTCTGTACAACCCGAAGCCACCCCCACTCCGCTCAGCACACCACTGCCAAACTCAGCACAATCTGAGCGAGTCGCCAAGAGCTTCAATCTAGAGTTGCCCGCCCTCGAAGGCTCCAAAAATGCAGCACAAATCCAAGACACACCACCACCGGGTAGTGTGCCAGCCGTGGTACTGCCCGCAGTCGGGGCGCAAGCCAACCCAACCAAAGCTGGTATTTCGGTCTTTAATAAAAAACAACAGACCTCAGCCCGACTGAGTAGTTTAAAACTCGACGATGAACTGAGTGAGATGTTTTTAGGCGATGGCAGTACCTCCATAAAAGACATACTGAAACACCACAATACCGCAGGCGTTGACAAACTCAGTAAAACAGCAGACGAAAGCTGGGCTGATGCCCTGCTACAAGAAGAAGAAGCCACCAAAAAAGCAAAAGCAGAGCAGCAGGCCGACGAATTACTCGGCAGTAAAAAACCGCCCAGTGTGATGAAGCCAAGCGCAGCGCCATTACGCAGCACAACCGCAACTGTGCAGTCCAAACCGGTATCTGATCAATCCACGCATCGCTCTGTGGCACTTGAAGAAGATGATTTGCTCAGCTACTTAAGTCAAGTCGGTGCCGCCTCAGAAAAAGCAGATGATCTCGGTGGCTCACGCGCCAGTCACAAACGTGCGCCCCAAACCCATATCCTACCGCCGCCTGCCAGCCATCGCATTCGAGTACCTGTGCAGCCACAAAAATCCACCGGACATCATGTGGCGTGGGGCGCAATGTGTGGCCTACTCCTACTATTGCTTTGTGCGCAATGGCTATACTTTCATTTTTCTGACTTGGCCAGTAATCCACGTCATAACAGTCGACTGACCACAGTCTGTGCGATGATCGGCTGTCAGGTTCCATCTATGGATCTGAGTCAGATCAGTACAGGACGGCTCAAGCTACAGCGCAGTCCAAATGACAGCAACACCACTCAGGTGACACTCACATTAACCAATCAAGCAAACAATAGTCAGTTGCTGCCGAAACTGAAGTTTTTACAGCTGAGTGATGGCAAGGTTGACGCTTATCGGCTGGTCGAGCCACATGAATACCTACAAGGCAATGACCGCCAACTCAAACAATTTTTACCACGTCAATCCCTCAAAGTCGCATTTGATCTGAATACTAAGCGCTCTGCCATCAAAACCTATGCTGTAGATCCGGTTTACTAGGTTCTGCTGCAAAATGTGCAGCTATAACGGGTTAAAAATCCGCTAGTGAGTGCTGCACGCCTGTAATTGTGGTGATATGATGCACGCCCGCGTGGGAGATGGCCGGTATCAATGCAGCCTGCCTGCCGTTGTGCTCAGTCATCCCTCCTGCTTTTAGCCACTGGCATCTTCGATTTTAGATGCCTGTATATGATTTCGTTTCGGATCTAGACTCATGAACAGCAAATCTTCTGCCTTTAACGCCCAATCAGACGTTGCCCTTCGTTTGCACGTCGAGCGTGCGGTTCGCCACTATTTTGCCCAGTTGCAAGGTGAGCAACCGTCGATGGTGTATGATTTGGTGCTGGCTGAAATGGAAAAGCCCTTGCTGTCGGTTGTGCTAGAGTACACCCGTGGCAACCAAACTCGCGCAGCGGAAATTCTCGGTCTCAACCGTGGCACGCTACGCAAAAAGCTGAAAACTCATGGCCTGATGAGCGAGTAATCTAGCGAAGACTCACAGACCGGAATAAGCCCTTGGGTTTTTCCGGTCTTTTCGTTTTTATCATTTGTTGATCGTTTTTTTGGGAACTGTACTGTATGACCATCTCACGCGCATTGATTTCTGTTTCTGATAAAACTGGCATTATTGAGTTTGCCCGAGCCCTACAGACCTTAAATATTGAACTACTCTCCACTGGCGGCACTTACAAACTGCTCACAGAAAATCAGATCGCCGTGACTGAAGTATCAGAGCATACCGGCTTTCCAGAAATGATGGATGGTCGCGTTAAAACGCTACACCCCAAAATTCATGGCGGTATTCTGGCACGACGTGGTATTGATGAAGCCGTGATGGCGGCGCACGATATCACTGCGATTGATCTGGTGATCGTTAACCTTTATCCATTTGCGGCCACTGTTGCCGATCCGAACTGCTCACTGGCTGATGCGATTGAAAATATCGACATTGGTGGTCCGACCATGGTACGTGCTGCCGCGAAGAACCATGCCTCAGTCGGTATTATTGTGAATGCTGCTGACTACGATCAGGTCATCCATGAGCTCAAACAAGCAGGCAGTCTATCTGCTGCGACTCGCTTTGATTTGGCGGTCAAAGCCTTTGAGCATACTGCCCAATATGACGGCATGATTGCACAATACCTCGGTGCGCGGGTTGGCAAAACCGCAGAGCAGCCTGCTGATGCATTTGCCCGCACCTTTAATCTACAACTGGTCAAAGCGCAAGACTTGCGTTATGGCGAAAACCCACACCAGTCGGCAGCGTTTTATATCGAGCCGACCACCACGGAAGCCTCAGTCGCCACCGCCACACAACTGCAAGGCAAAGCCCTATCGTATAACAATATTGCCGACACAGATGCAGCGCTAGAATGTGTAAAGTCTTTTGCTAAGCCAGCCTGTGTGATCGTCAAGCATGCCAATCCTTGTGGCGTGTCAGTGTCTTTAGACGGTCTTAAAGCAGCATATGATTTGGCTTATGCCACTGACCCAGAGTCAGCATTTGGCGGGATTATTGCTTTTAACCGTGAACTCGACTGCGCGACGGCACAAGCCATTATTGATCGACAATTTGTCGAAGTGATCATCGCACCTAGCCTCGCGCAAGGCGTGCTTGAGATTACCGCAGCCAAACCCAACGTACGGGTGATGGTTTGTGGCGCATTGCCGGACATTAATCAACGCCGCAGCCAACTCGACTTCAAGCGGGTCAATGGCGGCTTATTGATTCAAGATCAAGACTTGGGCATGATTAAAGACAGCGACCTTAAAATCGTGACCAAACGTGCGCCGACTGAAGCCGAAATTCACGACCTGATTTTTGCATGGAAAGTGGCCAAATACGTCAAGTCCAACGCGATTGTGTATGCCAAAGACCGTCAAACTGTTGGCATTGGTGCAGGCCAAATGAGCCGCATTAATTCTGCACGTATTGCCGCGATCAAAGCTGAACATGCTGGACTCATCGTACAGGGTGCTGTGATGGCTTCTGATGCATTTTTCCCATTCCGCGATGGCATTGATAACGCCGCAAGTGCTGGGATTTCTTGTATCATTCAACCCGGTGGCTCGATGCGTGATGCTGAAACCATCGCTGCGGCAGATGAGCATGGGATTGCCATGGTATTTACTGGCATGCGCCATTTCCGCCATTAATTCAACAACAAGGAGTGCCAAGTATGAACATTTTGATTCTCGGCTCAGGCGGACGTGAACACGCTTTCGCATGGAAGTGCGCGCAAGACCAACAGGTTGCGCAAGTATTTGTGGCACCGGGTAATGCAGGAACGGCGACTGAAGACAAGTGCCAAAACGTCCTACTGGATATTTTGGACAATGCGGCGATCATCGATTTTGCGCAAGGCCATGCCATTGATTTAATCATCGTCGGGCCTGAAGCACCGCTGGTCAATGGCGTGGTCGATGCCTGCCGTGCCGCAAACCTCAAGATTTGGGGGCCAAGCCAGTTCGCTGCGCAGCTCGAAGGCTCCAAAGCCTTTGCGAAACACTTCTTAAAGCGGCATCAGATTCCCACCGCGTTTTATGAAGTGTTTACCGAGGTTGCTGCCGCAAAAGCCTATGTTGATCAGCATGGCGCACCCATCGTGATCAAGGCCGATGGCTTAGCCGCGGGTAAAGGCGTGATCGTTGCCATGAACGTCGAAGACGCTTATGCTGCAATTGATGACATGCTGGCAGACAATAAATTTGGCGCTGCGGGCTCACAAGTGGTCATCGAGGAATTTTTAGATGGTGAAGAAGCCAGCTTTATTTGCATGATCGATGGGCACAACATCCTGCCCATGGCCACCAGCCAAGACCATAAACGCATCGGTGAAGGCGATACAGGGCCGAATACCGGCGGCATGGGAGCCTACTCACCTGCCCCTGTGGTCACCTCTCCTGTATTTGATCATGTGATGCGCGACATCATGCGACCCACCGTCGATGGAATGGCCAAAGACGGCCATCCTTATAGCGGATTTTTATATGCGGGACTGATGATTGATCCGGCTGGACAGGCCAAAGTGATCGAGTTTAACTGTCGCTTTGGCGATCCCGAAACTCAACCAATCATGCTACGCTTACACTCATCGCTGGTCGACTTGGTCGAAGCGGGTCTGCAAGGCGAGTTACCCAGCCATGCTGATTGGGACAGTCGGCCGTCGATTGGAATTGTCTTGGCGGCAGAGGGCTATCCTGCTGATGTGCGCAAAGGTGATATGATTTCTGGCCTCGGCAACTGGCCAGAAGGCGTGAAAATATTTCATGCAGGTACGACGCTCACCGCAGATGGTCATACCCTGACCAGCGGCGGCCGTGTGCTGTGTGTCACTGCGCTGGGTGATAGTGTGTTAGAGGCTCAAACCACTGCTTTAGAAGCCTGTGGCCATGTGTATTTTCATGGCATGCAATATCGTAGCGATATCGGCTATCGTGCGATTGCCCGAGAGCAGACCAAAGGCAAATAGACAACCGTGAACAGGACGTTGTCTTTGAGCTGACCAGCGCCAGTATCCACAACCTGTACGCCTCTTGCTCGCTCATATTGACCATCCCCCCTGAGGTGTGGTGGTCAATCACAACACAGACGGTATGCTGAATCAGAGTCAACTGCCTCTTCACGCAAACACACTTGTAGTCTCAGCGACCGTTCGACATCATTATCGCTATAACAGTTGGCGCATGATGCCGTCACTGTTTGCCGTTCGCCACTCTCTTGAGGAATGACCGCACCCATGTCTGATTCACCAGAAAAACTTGACGAACTGAAAACCAGTGCATTTGATCGCCGCATGTCGATTGCGCGGGCGTCCTTATTAGCAGGCACACGCTGGGCGACAGCCAATGCTGGCAGCATGTTCTCCAGCGACGAAGTCCGTGACAAAAAACGCAAACAGGTGATGAGTGAGCAAGCTCAATATCTCGTGCATGAAATCGGCAAACTCAAAGGCTCAATCGTCAAAATCGGCCAGATGATGGCACTATACGGCGAACATTTTTTACCGCCCGAAATCACGACCGCATTGCACACCCTAAATGATAGCACCATGGCCTTGTCATGGCCTGCGATTGAAGTACAACTGCGCAAGCAGATTGGCGATAAAGTCGATGACTTGATCATTAACCAAGAACCGCTAGGCACTGCATCACTGGCACAAGTACACCGCGCCACCCGTAAGTCTGATGGCCTCGAATTGGTATTGAAAGTGCAGTACCCTGGTGTCGCAGAAGCGATTGATTCGGACTTGGGTTTGTTTCGCAATATGCTCAGGCTCACACGGATGGTGCCACAGACCCGCGAGTTTGAAGAGTGGTTTGAAGAAGTTCGTGAAATGATGCACCGCGAGGTGGATTATCACATGGAAGCCGCCACCACCCAGCGCTTCCACCAACGCCTCAAAGACGACCCGCGCTATATTGTGCCGCAGATCGTCGATGAATATTGCACCAACCGTGTGCTGTGCATGACCTTCGAACGTGGCGTACCGATCAACGGTGCAGTGATGCTCTCCTTACCACAATCACGCCGTAATGCGTTGGGTGAGGCGTCGCTAGAAGTGACCATTCGAGAAATTTTCGAGTGGGGCGAAATGCAAACCGACCCGAATTTTGGCAATTATTTGGTGCGGCTTGGTAATGGCAAAGAGATTCCGGACAAAATCGTCCTCTTGGATTTTGGCGCGATTCGTGGTTTTGACGACAATCTGCTGCGAGTGGCACGCGGCCTGATTACCGCAGGGTATCATCACGATGCCAAGCAGATGGTTATGGCCATGCAAGGCTATAGCTTTTTTGATCAGATGCCGGATGACGTCAAAATCGGTATGGCAGCGGTGTTTATGCTGGCGACAGAACCCTTTAGCAATCCCAGCAATAATCCCGATGCACCTGTAAATGCTTTCGAGCCACCACACAGCTATGTCTGGAAAAAAAGCCAACTGCATGGCCGAGTGATTAAGCAAGCGGGTGATTCGATGACTTCGCGCTATTTTAGTGTACCGCCTAAAGAGTTTATGTTCATCAGCCGCAAATTTATCGGGGCTTATACCTTTATGACGGTGATCGATGCACGTACGGATGTGCGGAGTATGGTTGAGCG
>JBBKWW010000192.1:0-4915 GCA_037969155.1 Moraxellaceae bacterium | reverse complement strand
ACCACCTCACGAAGCTTGTCCACCACATCGAGCGCCGTCATACCCCGCTGACCTTGCCCGTGTTGACATTGAGCCGCCAAATCACCCGCCGCCGCGTGCAAACATACTGCGTCACTCAGCGCCAGATCAGGCCACTGCGCCAATAGCCCAGCCGTCAATCCCGCCAACACGTCGCCCATGCCACCGACCGCCATGCCGGCATTGCCCAAGCCACACACCGACAAGCCGCGCTGATCCAGCACCAATGATCCCGCGCCTTTGAGCAGCCATTGCCCACCATAACGCGCCTGTAACTGCCGAATCGTCGCATAGCGATCCAACTCAACCTGCGCCACACTACAATGCAGCAACCGCGCCGCCTCGCCCGCATGTGGCGTGCAGTGCCAGTGCGTGTTACGGTCTTTAAGCACTTTAGGATCAGTATCCGCCAAATGATACAGCGCATCCGCATCGACCAACACCGAGGGCAAGCGCGACGCATCCAGCAGCGTCGGCAACAGGGTTTGCCAAATCTGCTTGCCCCACGCCTCACGACCCAGCCCCATGCCAATCGCCAGACTATTCACCTGTGGCACGCGCTCGGCCAGCATAGACTCCAGCTCAGATAAGTCATCGCTTACACCCAGACTCATCAGGTTTGGACTACGCGCCAACATCGCCATTTGATGATCCCGATGGGTCAGTACCGTGACTTTACCCGCGCCTGCCCGCACCGCAGCTTCAGCCGCCATCAGCACTGCACCGCCCATACCCAGCGCCCCGCCAACCAGTAACACATGCCCATGCGTGCCTTTATGGCTATTCACCGCTCGCGCAGGTAAACGCGGAATCGTGGTCACATGCCGCGCCATCGGCTGTAAGGTGATCAAAGCTGGAATCAGTGACAATACACACAACTGGCCGACATAGTTTTTTGCCTCACCCGTCACCAGACCCGATTTCAAGGCGATCAAGCACAACGTCAGATCAGCCTGCACCGCATAGCCGTGCCACACCACACCAGTATCGGCCTGCACCCCACTCGGCACATCCAGCGCAATCACCGTTGCACCCGCCTGTTTAGCATGATTAATGGCTAAAATTGCCGCCGCCATCTGACCCTCTGGCGCACGACTCAAGCCAATCCCAAACAGCGCATCGACCACTAAACCCGTCTGCACTTGCGCCACATCGGGTATAAAAACGTGTATGACCACTCCTGCCGCCAGCGCCGCTTGCTTGGCCTGCTGTGCATCTGACGTGCGTGGCTCAGCCACCACACAGACCGTGACTGACCAGCCTGCTTGTTGCAGATATGCAGCGGTCAACCACCCATCACCGCCATTATTGCCCGCACCGACCCACACGGTCAGCGGCTGCATGG
Organism: Moraxellaceae bacterium; assembly: GCA_037969155.1. Classification (GTDB taxonomy): domain Bacteria; phylum Pseudomonadota; class Gammaproteobacteria; order Pseudomonadales; family Moraxellaceae; genus JAYXXU01. The sequence goes on along the minus strand of JBBKWW010000192.1, from coordinate 3,552 downwards.
GATAGCGCTGCTGAATCTGCTGCGCCACCGCCCACGCTGCCTGCTGCATCAATCCATAAGATAAACTGTGCGCAAACCAGACATTTTCCCACTCCCGAATTTGTACGCTGGTATACACTGCTGTTTGCATAACAAAATCTCGTGTTGTGCCGAATCCATCCTGCGGTTATAGCAAACCCCACCGACTTTCCCAACAGTTATGACTCGACGCGCGTCATGCTTACCAAGTATGGCTACCCTGAATCATCAGGCTGATCCGATGCGCCTGATTCGTATTGAGGTGATCGGTAAGATAAAATACAGAAAAATGCCTATTTTTGAGTGACAGACCAAGCGCTCCTGTTTGCGGTTCTACATGTAAGCCAACCAACTGCGCACCAGTCGATCGATAGACTCCAGCCTGCCACAGCTCGCCGGTACGATTGGCGGTCATCTGTAGATCGGCATGCCAAGCATGATCTACAGGCTGGTATATAAGCTGACTATGAGCACGCCACGGCAATCGCTGCTGGTAATGTCGATCAATACTCAGCTGTCCACGCAAATCATGTGGTGGGTTTTTTTGATCGTCGAACTGCAGGCGGTACGCAGTACGCGGCATATCGCGCCAATACATCACGCCCCATGCGTCGCGCACATCGGCTTTAAGTGACCACGCTGGTGAAAATGCGCCCTCGATGGCAAAGTTTAAGCCGACACCTTCCCCTTGAGGGGATGCTGGATGCCAACCCAACTCATCTTCGTACAGCTGCGGCTCGTCATACACATAACCGATCTGACTTTGAATCGAACGAATCCGATCGATATTTCGTACCGCAGCTTTACTGGCGACAAGCCCCGAAAACTGGCCTTCCACGACATGCTGACCTTTGAGCAGACTCACGCCTGTCCAAAGCTGCCAATCAGGCAGCACTTGCCACGCTTTAGCCACATACAAGCCATACGCCTCTAAGTGGTTGGCATCGAGTTGCAAATCAAATTGTTGATCAGGTTCAATGGTTCTCTGATTTGCATACTGATGGTATAAGCGCGCCATATCAGGACTAAACGACAATAAATAGTCATAACGCCACAACAATCCATAACGGTAGTACTGATCCTCAGCACCTAGCGTGATTTCGCCTTGCGCAAAAGCGCGTTCACTGTGTGGCCTTAGCGGCTGCTGCCAACCATCCGTAAACGCCTGAATCGAAACGGGTTCACTATACGCATCAGCACGGATATTCAGTTGCAAGTTTGAGGTAGCACACACCTGCATGCAGTGCGGCGCAATCATCATAAATACTGTTTTTTTAAACACTAATTTCCCCATAAAAAAACAGCCCCGAAGGACTGTTTAATACACCTAACGCTTACAAGCCGATCACAACATTATCCGTGAATCTTGCCACATAAGCCCCACCCGCGATTTGACTGATGTTGCCTTGCGTCGTATTACCCACCTTAATTGGGGCACTGATAAAGCTGCCATCAATCTGGGTCACATCCACAAACGCCCCATTTGGATGCGTCACCGTGACCACGACTTGTTCACTGCCATTGGCCAATTTAGTCGTTTTATCTTTGAGGGTCAGCGTCTCGCCGTTCAGCTTGAGGACAGCTTGGCCATAGCTCGGCTGCTCAAGCTGAGTGCGCTTAGCAGTTACATTGACATCAAACGGGATTTTTCGATCTGTGGTCAGCTCGCCCTGCAAACGTAGGACTAAACTGAGCCGTGCAAAACGCGTATTATCCTCTTCATCTGAGCTGATGGTATAACCTTGATCGGGACGACTACCCCACATGATAAACTGCTCTTGTGTGTAATAAACCTTGTTCAGGTCGCTGTTATCCAGCGTTACTGTAAGATCTAAACTACCCTTGGTGGCTGGCACTTGGGCTGTTTCAAAGCTACCTTGTACTGCAAACATGGTCGGCATTAACATTTTGCGCTGAGCTATGCGCTGTTTATTCTCATCAAGCACATCAATCAAAGCAGACTTGGCCATCAGATCAAGCTTATTCAGTGTGAAGGTAGAAATCGGCGACTGAGTCATCACCTGCACACGGTCTAAATGCACAGATGCTTCGGTAACCGATACGTCAAGATCGCTTTCATCATCTAGGCGTTGTTGTAGAGATTTACGGTCACTAAAGTTTAATTTCACACTGTGTGCTTGTGTGCCTGTTAGATTTAAGCTTGCAAGGGGGCTACTCGCTACTGCGTTGGCGGTCGGCAACACTCGTAGCATGCCTTGAGCAAACAACTGTGCCGTACTGCTATTCGATACAGCATCCAAGTTTGGCAGCTGTAGCTTAATATTTTCAAAGCTCACATGGATTGGACTGCCATACACAGGCTTGAAAATCCCTGACGTATTTGGCTGATAACCGACGACCTCTTTAACAGAAAAAACACCTTTTAGCTCAACCTGACCCGTCGCCGAAATTTTAAGCTCGGCATCGGTGGAGGATTGTACTTGGCGCTGCTCATCTGTCAGTAGCTGATCGAGTCGCGATTTTGTATAAGTCCCCGCCGCTAGCTCAATGGTACTGCTCGACAAGCTGGACAAGACTGATAAGCCGATGTTTAAACCACCTGCGCCTTCAAACGTCCATGTATTCCCGACATTTTTATAAGCAGTGCTGACGGCGTTTGCGTCCATTACCATATGATGCGCACTGTTGACCAGTGCTTTTGCTTTTTCTAGGTCACTGGCTTGACTGACTGGTGCATTACCACCTGCCGATCCTGAGTCACCCGAACCACCACCGCAAGCCACTAACATCGTGGAACAAGCGATTGCTAAAGCCATTTTTTTGACCGAAAAATCCATTATTAAACTCCTTTAAATTAATGCTTAATGCTGACTACAGCACTTGAAAGAATATACAGTAAAAAATAATTTACAAGCGACCAACTCCTCCAAGGCGACGCCAGTTGTCGTCAAGATTTATCAGTACACCTAACCACCAGAAATCGCTGTGCGCAAACCAGACATTTTCCCACTCCCGAATTTGTGCGCTGGTATACACTGCTGTTGGCATGGCAAAATCTCGTGTTGTGCTGAATCTATCCTGCGGTTATAGCAAACCCCACCGACTTTCCCAACGCCTATCGTCTGTATCCATCCGCATGTCTCATTTAAAACCGCTCAACCGACCACAGCTCGACTTGCTCGACCTCGATTTACGCGATGATCCAATGCGCCTCAAAGCATGGATTATTCAGCAAGCGCTAGACTTAGGCTTTAGTGCTTGCGGGATTGCCGCGCCCGATACCCGCGATCAGATGCCGTATTTTTTGGCCAATCTCGCCGATGGTTTTTTTGGTGACATGGATTATCTATCACGTAATCTGGACAAACGCGCCGACCCGACTTTATTGGTCGAGGGTACGACAAGCGTGATTAGCGTGCGGATGGATTATCTGAGCGAAGCCGCACCGCATCGCTATGTGCCTGAGCAGCCGAATCAAGCCATCGTGTCGCGTTATGCGCGGGGGCGCGATTATCATAAAGTGCTACGCGCTCGCCTCAAGCAATTGGCACAGCGGATTGAAGCCAAAATCGG
>JBBKWW010000191.1:0-17557 GCA_037969155.1 Moraxellaceae bacterium | reverse complement strand
ATTGTCTTGTTTGAGTTGCTGAATGAGATGACCCGTTGGCTCAGGTGGCGTATAGCTCAACGACGCGGTGACCGGTACTGTGCCGTGATAAGTAGACTGGTAGGTATTGCCTTTTGCATGGTCGATCACATGCGGCTGTCCGCGATCTACCCGATCCGAAAAACTCGGCACACCAGCGGCATCTTGCTGCTGATACACGGTCACCCGAACAGGGGCAGTGGTATTCAGGCTGCTCACAGTCGGCGCGGTGATCTGCACGGTAGATGCTGGCGGATGACTGACTGGCGGCAAGCGGGTTGGCGGCCGCAACAATAGCCACAGCAACATCAACAAAATCATCACGGCAAAAATGCGAATCCCCCAAGACATACTTATTTCCTCAGCGCTTTAACACGCAACCTTCAATGTTCAATCGTGATGAGGCTGGTGATACAAATGCTGCCATGGTTGCGCGGCTTCTAATTGATAAGCCAATTCCAATAATCGGCGCTCCTGACCATCGGCTGATGCAAAATGTACGCCAATCGGTAAACCCTGCGCTGTACGCCCCATTGGCAAACTGATTGCAGGTGAGCCGGTGATATTATTGATCGGGGTAAAACTGACATAGTCGAGCAGCCGCTTTAGTAACTGATCAAAATCCTGCTGTGGGGATAAATAGCCTATTTCTGGGGTCGCATGGGCGAGTACTGGCGATACAATCACATCATATCGGCTAAACACCTCAGCATAACGCGCCTTAGCACGATGTAAGCGATAGATCACCTGTGGTGTGGTCAATAAACGCTGTCGATAGAAGGTAGATAGGCCGTGTGTCAGATGATCGAGTTGCTCACGAGCGACTGGCGTCGCGAATATTTTTTCACCAAATTGCATCAGTAAAAACGCGAGCATGCCCCAATAAGTGGTGAAATCATCAGCAAACTGCCGACCAAACGGTATGCTGCACTCCTCAACCTGATGCCCCAAGCGCTCGAGCAGACTCGCGGTTTGTTTGACGGCATGGCGGATTTCAGGATCCGTCTGACTGCCAATCGGCGAATCGTACAACACGCCGATCCGCAGTCGGGTTTGGCTCGGATACGTCACCAAGCCCAAAGCTGGCAGCTTCGGATTACGATAGTACCGCTCCGCTTCAGCAAAAAAATAGGCGGTATCCCGCACGCTGCGTGTGACCACACCGTCCACCACCAAATCAATCGGCATGACTTTAGAGGCATCTTGCCTCAGTAGGCGACCACGGGTCGGCTTCAGCCCGATCAACCCACAGCAGGCGGCTGGAATCCGGATCGAACCGCCACCGTCATTGGCATGTGCAATGGGCACCACACCGGCAGCGACCAAGGCAGCCGAGCCACCCGATGATGCACCCGTAGAATAGTCCAAATGCCAAGGATTGCGGGCGGGTGGCTGGCGCATAAACTCAGTCGAGGCATTCAGACCGAATTCTGGCATACGGCTCTTACCTAGTGCGATTAAACCCGAGGATAAAATCTGCTGCGTCACGGCGCCATCGACTCGCGCCACGGCCGGTTGTAGCGCATCCGAGCCCATCAGCGTGGGATAGCCTGCCAAATCAAGGTTGTCTTTGATAAAAGTCGGCACGCCGTATAACAGGCCATTTTTTGCAGTGGCCTGCGCACGCTGTCGCGCCTGTTCGAGATTGTACGCGACAGCAGCATTGAGCTGTGGATCGACCTGCTGTAGCCGCTGTAGTGAGGCTTGCAATACCTCATCTACACTACATGTCCCCCGCTTGATGCGAGCAGACAGACCGACCGCATCATCATGCCCCAGAGCATCGTTGGTAAAAGCATGGAGTTGCGCCATCAGAACTCTTCCTTGTTTCAATATACCGATCATGACGACTGGCTAAAAATAGATACTGACCGATCACGACCAGCATCATAACCAGCTCAGGCGGCAAACGACAAGTACACCGCGATCATCTGGGCAAGACGACTACCGCATCCAGCTATAACAGCAGGCGACGTAAATCCGCCAACAAGATGGCGAGTTGACGGGCAAAACCTGCCGCATCGGCGCCATTAATCACCCGATGGTCATACGAGAGTGACAGCGGCAACATCAAGCACGGCACAAACTGCGTCCCATCCCACACAGGCTGCATCGCAGCAGGCGAAATGCCTAAAATCGCCACCTGTGGCCAATTTACCAATGGCGTAAAACCAGTGCCGCCTAAATTACCTAGGCTGGAAATGGTAAAACTTGCCCCTGACAGATCAGCCGGACTGAGTTTTTTATCACGGGCTTTTTGACCAAGCTGTTGTAGCTCCTCCGCAATCTGGCGAATACCTTTGCGGTTGGGATGACGCAATACCGGCACAATCAGACCTTCATCGGTCGCAACAGCAATGCCGAGATGCACTTCATCGCGCACAATCAACTGCCGACCATCATCGGCCAAATGGCTGTTAAAACGTGGTTGCTGCAATAGCAAGTGAGCAACTGCTTTCGCAATAAACGCCAAAATAGTCAGACTCACACCAGATTTTTTGTAGTCGTCTTTAAGCTGTTGGCGTAACGCCTCAATCTCAGTAATATCCGCCTGCTCAAACTGAGTCACTTGTGGAATATATGTGTTTAACGATAAATGTTGAATCGCGGCCTGTTGTAGCCGACTGAGTGGCTCATGGTGCAGTTCGCCCCATTTATCCATCTTCGGCAAAGGCGGTAAACCACTGAGCGTCGGTGCAGCCGCAGCGGCCGATGGCTGACTGAGCCGCTGTTTCACAAAGGCATACACGTCTTCTTTTAAGATGCGCTGATGCACCCCACTCGGCTGCACCTCACGCAGGTCTACACCGAGCTGCCGCGCGGCTTGGCGTACCGCGGGTCCTGCATAGATCGCAGACATATCGACTGCAACGGCAGCGGGGCTGCTAGGCTGCGACGGCTGCTGTACGGTTGGTTGGGTGATTTGCGCCGGTTGTTCTGCCTGTGACTGTGCCACAGTGGACACTACTGGCTCAGGCGCTGCTGAGGACTTTTCAGTCTCAGCCTGATTTTCAGCCTGACTCTCGGTCTCAGTCTTCGACTCGGTGGCGCTCACTGTCTCAACACTATCGAGCTTGAGCAAGAGCACATCTTCGCTGACCACATCACCAAGCTTGACCATAATCTGCTGCACCACACCCGCAGCAGGACTGGGAATCTCGACACTGGCCTTACTCGATTCCACCACAAATAGACTTTGGCCTTCGTCAATCTGCTCACCTACCGCAACCAAAATTTCAATCACTTCGGCTTTATCCACACCCAGATCAGGCGTTTTAATATCCATTAGTTTGACTCCTGATCAGCATCATCGAGTTGTACCGCAGGAGGCTGGCTAGGATTAACGGGCGCAGCCGCATCGGGGGCATGGTCTTGACGTGGCTGTGGGCGCCAAGGTGGTGGCAATTCGGTTTCTAACTCAAAACTTGAAATCGCATCACGTACCAGTCGTGAGTCGAGCTCACCTTCGTCCGCCAACAGTTTCAGAGTGGCGACGACAATATGTGCAGCATCCACGCCAAAATAGGAACGCAATTGCTCACGGGTATCAGAGCGACCGAAGCCATCCGTGCCTAAACACACATACGGTCGATTGTCTGGTAGATACTGTCTGATCTGCTCACTGTAAGCCCGCACATAGTCGGTTGCGGCCACCACCACGCCACGATGCGGCAATAGCTGCTGCGTGACCCACGACACCTGTGGGTCATCTTGCGGATGTAATCGATTGTAATAGTCACAGGCCATGCCATCACGGGCAAGTTCGTTAAAGCTGGTCGCGCTCCAGACATTGGCATGAATACCGTACTCAGCCTTCAGCAGTTGTGCGGCTTTTTCGACTTCACGCAAGATGACCCCAGAACCGATTAACTGTACGCTGGCCTCTAGGTCGGCTTTGAGTAAATATAGCCCATTACGGATCCCCTGTTCAGCACCTGCTGGCAGCACAGGCTGTGGGTAGTTTTCGTTCATCACGGTCAGGTAGTAAAAGACCCGCTCGCCCTGCTGATACATGCGCTGCAAACCGTCCTGCACAATCACAGCCAGCTCATAGCCATAGCATGGGTCGTAGCTGACACAGTTCGGCACGGTATTGGCAAAAACCTGCGAATGACCATCTTGATGCTGCAAGCCTTCACCGTTTAAGGTCGTACGGCCTGCGGTTGCTCCGAGTAAAAACCCCTGCGCTTGACTGTCACCGGCTGCCCAGATCAGATCCGCCACGCGCTGAAAACCAAACATCGAATAAAACATATACATCGGAATCATCGGCAGCGCATTGGTGCTGTAGCTGGTTGCCAATGCAATCCACGCACTCAGCGCACCCGCTTCATTGATGCCCTCTTGCAGCATGTGCCCATCGCTGGCCTCGCGATAACTCATCAGTTGCGCACTGTCTTCTGGCGTATACAACTGCCCGACTGCTGAATAAATCCCCAACTGACGGAACATGCCTTCTAGGCCAAACGTCCTCGCCTCATCAGGTACAATCGGCACGACTTTAGGCGCAAGCGCTTTGTCTTTGAGTAGTAATGCAATCAAACGCACCATCACCATGGTGGTGGATTGCTCTTTTTCACCACTACCTGCCAATACAGTGGCAAACGCGGTTAACTCTGGCATATCGAGCGCGGTATGGCCGCTACGGCGTGCGGGTAGTGTGCCGCCAAGCGCCTCACGGCGGGCTTTCATGTATTTGACTTCGGGTGAATCATCGGCAGGTCGATAAAACGGCACTTCTGCTAACTGCTCATCGTTAAATGGCAAATTAAACCGATCACGGAAATATTTCAGTGAGTCGAGATCAAGCTTTTTGATTTGATGGGTTTTATTGATACTTTGCGCACTGCGTGACAGGCCATAGCCTTTGACCGTTTTGGCCAAAATAACCGTCGGTTGCCCATTGCTTTTCATCGCAGCGGCATAAGCAGCATAGACTTTGTACGGGTCATGTCCGCCACGATTGAGCGCATCAATGTCCTTATCCGATAGGTCTTTAACCAGCTCGGCCAGCTCAGGATATTTCCCAAAAAAATGCTCGCGTGCATATGCACCGCCGTGTGCCTCAAATGCCTGATATTCGCCATCTACCGCTTCTTGCATGCGCTCCTGCAATGCCCCCGTGTGGTCTTTTGCCAGCAGTCCATCCCAGCGCCGACCCCACACCACTTTAATCACTCGCCAGCCTGCACCGCGAAAGATTGACTCTAACTCTTGAATAATTTTGCCATTACCACGCACGGGGCCATCGAGTCGCTGCAAATTACAGTTAATCACCCAGATTAAATTATCCAGTTTTTCTCGACCCGCCAATGCAATCGCACCAAGGCTCTCCGGCTCATCCATTTCGCCGTCACCGAGAAAGGCCCACACTTTGCGATTCTCGGTTTTAATTAAGCCACGGTTCATCAGGTATTTTTGGATATGCGCCTGATAGATCGACATGATTGGACCTAAGCCCATTGATACGGTGGGAAACTGCCAATAATCGGGCATCAAATACGGGTGCGGATAGCTCGGCAATCCTTTACCGCCGACCTCACGCCGAAAGTTTTTGATTTGGTCTTCGCTTAAACGACCTTCCAAATAAGAACGCGCATAAATACCGGGTGCAGAATGACCTTGGTAATAAATCATATCACCGCCAAAACGATCATTTGGCGCTCTAAAAAAATGATTAAACCCAACATCATACAACGTTGCGCTCGATGCAAATGTCGCTAAATGTCCCCCTAGATCATCGTCTTGATTGGCACGCATCACCATCGCCACTGCATTCCAGCGAATCAAGGCGCGAATCTGCCGCTCAAGGTAGGCATCACCAGTCAGTCCGGTTTCTTCTTCAGGTGGAATTGTATTGAGATATGCGGTATTCAGGCGTTGGATCGGCACATGTCGTGCAATCGCCTGCTCATATAAGGCTTTCAGTAAAAATGCGGCTCGCTCGTGACCCACGCTTTTAATCACCGCATCGAAGGCATCTTGCCACTCTTGGGTTTCGAGTTGATCTGAATCTTGATAAAACGGCATAGCCTGTACCTATTATGATAGTCCATACCATAGGAATATAGGATTCTGATGGATGCGGCAAGGGCGTTTTTGATCAAAAGACCGTCGTCTCGGCGCAGATATGCAAAAGCCCCGACTCGCGGGGCTTGCATAATGCTGTGTTGCCGGAGAAAACTTAGCGTAAATCGGCTTGGATCATTTGCTCTTCTTCAGGGGTAATCGCGCTTTCAATCAGTGCACGACCGCTGAAACGGGCATTCGCAGGGTTAGGCGGCATAATACCTTGATCCACTTGATCCGCCAGCGCCAAATAAGTTGCCGGATTTTTATGCTTATTTTCGTACATCACTTCGTAGTGCAAATGTGCACCCGTCGAATCTCCAGTACTGCCTACTGCCGCAATGCGTTGATTGGCTTGAACTTGCTCACCGACTTCAACGAAGAGTTGGCTGGCGTGTGCATAGCGCGTGACGTAGCCGTTACCGTGATCGACCTGAACCAGTTTGCCATAACCCCGCATCCAACCCGAATACGTGACGACACCCGCACCCGTGGCATAAATCGGCGTACCAGTGGGTGCACCAAAATCCACACCTTTATGGAACGAGCGACCAAACATCCGGCGTGGGCCATAGTCGGACGTAATGACCCCTTGCCGTACCGGCTTGATAGCCAGTGTATAAGGATTGTTATTGGCTGAATTCAACACATAAGACGAATTAGAACGACTAGAACTCAGAGACTCCGCCAAGCGATCTAGACCGTCTTGCCGACGCTGCGCTTGGTTAGACAGCGCGGCAATATCATCAGCAAGCTGATGTGCATGGTTCGCATGCGACGATCCTGCAATCACACGACCCGTGTCAGCAGACGCAGCAGATACACTCAACATCATTACAGAAAACAGATACACTTTAAGGCGTTGGCTTGGCATAGTTACCTCATCAAAGCCCAGCTGACTTGCCATCCTACGGTCATCGGCCTCAGACAAGGCACTGACGATAACAACGGATATGACTAAGCCATGAAACAACCCATTCAACCATTCGATAGTCTTGTGGGTCGTCGACCAGGGGGGTTGCGATCACTCCAGCAGCAAATTAATCAACTGGAACGGATGACGCAGCAAATTTTACCGCTACTCCCAACAGGAGAGTGCTGGCAAGTGGCATCTTACGAAGACGGTATTCTTTGTATTGCGGCGCAACATCACGCGGCTGCAAGTCGTCTACGCTACTTGCAACAACAGTATGTTGAGCAAATTAAAACTCTACCGGTATTTGCCGATCTCAAGGGGCTAAAAGTGATTACTGAACCACTTCCAAGCCCACGATTTGCGTCGCCCAATAGACTACCAGCACTTAGTGCAGAGAGTCGGCAGGTTCTGTTAGAAGCTGCAACATTGTTCGACGACCCTGAGCTTAACCAAGCCTTGTTACGAATAGCAAGCAAAAAATAACCCAACTTTAATCGCATTTTACACGAAAAGTATAAATATCCTGCTCCAGCAGTTTGATTTAAAAAAGATTAGGCGGCAATATCAGCCTGAACGTATGGAATCGGACAATCTGTTTCGTCATCAAATGAAACAATTTCGTAGCAATCGGGCTGTTCAAGTAATGCACGTAACAGTAGATTGTTTAGCGCGTGTCCCGATTTATAACCTTCAAATCGACCAATCACACTATGACCGACCAAATAAAGATCGCCAATCGCATCTAACATTTTATGCCGAACAAACTCATCCGCAAAACGCAACCCTTCCTCGTTTACGATGCCATGATCATCGACCACAATCGCATTATCTAAGCTACCGCCGAGTGCCAAGTTATTGGCACGCAAATACTCGATATCCCTTAAAAACCCAAAAGTACGCGCATGACTGACCTCTTCAACATAAGATGTGGTGGAAAAATCCACCTCAGCTGACTGATGGGCAGTATCAAAAGCCGGATGATCAAAATCAATAGTGAACTGCACGGCAAAGCCTTCATATGGCAAAAATGCGGCACGCTTATCATCTACACGGACTTCAATCGGTTTTAAAATTCGAATAAACCGCTTCGGTGCAGCTTGCTCAGCAATCCCTGCCGCTTGTAATAAATAGATAAATGGGCCGGCACTACCATCCATGATCGGAATCTCAGCAGCGCTGACTTCGATGATCAAATTATCAATCCCTAAGCCTGCCAATGCACTCATGAGATGTTCAACTGTGCCGATCCGTACCTCACCTTGTACAAGATTAGAGGACATCATGGTCTCTTGTACCAGCAAAGCAGACGCTGGAATCTCGACAGGGGGGCTTAAATCGGTACGTCGAAATATAATCCCACCATCAGGCTGATGTGGCAGCAGGCTCAGATAGACTTTTTGACCGCTGTGCAGGCCAATACCAGTAGCACGAATCGGACGGTGGATAGTACGTTGCTTCAGCATATCGTTTCAGAATATTTCAAGACCTGATCATCCTACAGGATTTCAGGGGTAACGAACAGCATCGATCAGATGTCAAGCAACATCGCCGCACAAAATCCGAACAACGTATCGAATTTTGTGCAGTTTCTGATGGTTAACCTATCGTTTTTGATGGTTTTTCAGGAAGTCCTGAATACTGATTGGCGCAGGTTTATCAGCAGATGGGCGCGTTGGCGTGGCAGCTGTTGCAGTAGGTGCTGCACGACGATTGATCGCTGGCACATCATCTTCATCTGCACTGCTTGGTGTGGATGCAGCAGGCTTACTGGCTACGCTGACACGCGCAGCAGCAGTCGGCGTAGCAGGGGCAGCATCAGCATTACGGGTTAGACCGGTCGCAATGACCGTCACACGCAACTCATCACGCGCCTCTGGATCAAATACCGTGCCGAACATAATATCGCCTTCGTCCATGTCAGCGATTTGTTGGATAATCTCACCAATCACATCCAGTTCAGCCGGTTGTAGATCTTCTGAGCTGGTGACGTTGACCAAAATTCCTTTGGCATTTTCGAGACGAATATTATCGAGTAGCGGACTACGAATCGCCATTTCCGCGGCTTGACGCGCCCGATCATCACCCCGTGCACTGCCCATGCCCATCATGGCATAGCCACTGGTGGTCATCGCCGTACGCAAGTCAGCAAAATCAAGGTTAATCAGGCCATGATTCACAATCATGTCAAAAATACTACGCACTGCATTCAGCAACACGTCATCAGCCTTCTTAAAAGCATCGTTCATCGAAATATTACGATAAACCGTCAGTAGCTTTTGATTCGGGATAATGATCAACGAATCCACATAAGAGGCCAAGCCACTAATGCCCTGTTCTGCTGCTTTGGCACGCTTACGGCCTTCAAATCCAAACGGTGTAGTGACCACACCGACGGTTAAAATACCCATTTCTTTGGCAATCGAGGCAATCACTGGCGCAGCACCTGTACCTGTGCCGCCACCCATACCTGCGGTGACAAACACCATATCAGCACCTTCAAGTGCGCTTTGAATCGCCTCACGCTCTTCTTCCGCAGCTTGCCGACCGACATCAGGATTTGCACCTGCGCCCAAACCACGCGTGCTTTGTGTGCCCAGTTGCAGTCGAATCGGGGCAGTCATTTTGTCAAGTGCCTGCTTATCCGTGTTGGCACAGACAAATTTTACGCCAGTAATACCAGAGCGCACCATGTGCTCCACGGCATTACCACCGCCGCCGCCAATGCCAAATACAGTAAATCGTGCCTGTCCATTATCATCAGGCGTATCGGTGTCCACTAGCTTAAAAGAAGACATGTCCTCGAACTCCACTCCGGCTACAGGCAAACATCTGGCTGCCGCGCCAATTTATCAAAGGGTATGAGAATGCGTGGCAGGCTACTGGCCTGTCAAGCAGATTCATGCGGGGAAAACGTTGTTACACTGCAAGACTCAAATCAGCTGGCGGAATTTATCCATCATGCGCCGCCACGGATTGAGCACCAAACGCTCGACCACGGGTTGATGCCGTTCGGTATCTTCGACACTCCCATCGGCCAAACGTTGCTGCTCGCTTTGGCTGTACAACAATAGGCCACTGGCTGTCCCGTAAATCGGTCGACGTAACGCGATACGACGCTCTTCAATCACTTCAATACCGGTCGGAGAATTGGCCAAATGTGCGGGAACACCCAAGATGCGGCGTGCCAAACTGACCAAACCTTCAATCTGACTGGCATCACCCGATAACACCACGCCGTGCCGTAGCACATTGATTGCACCGCTCTCTTCAAGCTGCTGCTGCGCCAGTTCAAAAATCTCTTCGTAACGTGCCATGATAATCTCGGCCAGCTCAATCCGACTGACCGTCAAACCAGGGGTTGCCCCCACGCCAGGCACATGAATCATTTGATCGGGTTTAATACTGGCACGATCAACACAGCCGTGGCGGATTTTTAGATTTTCAGCTTGCTCTGTGGTGGTTTGTAATACGGCTGCAATATCACGGGTGACATGCTCACCGCCACGCTGAAAGGTATGACTCAGAATCAGGCGGCCTTCTAAATACACCGCGATATTAGTGGTGCCAGCGCCAATATCAATCAGACACACGCCATATTCTCGCTCATCCGGTAATAAGGATGCCTCGGCAGTGGCGAGATTAGAAATCAACATCCGCTCAATCCCGACACCGGCGCTTTTCATCGCCCGCTCAAGATTTTGCATGGTGTTAATCGGCAGCATCATCAGATGATAATGCCCATTGATATGGGTCGCAGCCATACCGACGGGATGATCGACCCAATCGGGATGATCATCAATCGCCACGCCTTGCGGCACGGCATTAATGAGATAATGATCCGGCATCAAATGGCTACTTTTTGCCATCTCTAAGGTGCGCACAATCTCCGTAGTGCCAACCGTACCATTCATGACTGGCGTACGCCCCGAGGCATTAAAGCTTTTCAGATCGGGACTAGGAATCGTGACCCACGCGGTATGAATGCGGCAATCAGCCATGTCTTCAGCTTGCGCAACGGCTTGCTTGACCGCGGCGACCACTTTATCCATATTTTTGATCACGCCCTTACTCATGCCGCGATTGGGCGCGTGCGCCATGCCGATCACTTCAATCCGATCAGCGGCGTGAATACGCCCGACCAGCACTGCAATCTTGTGCGTTCCGACATCAATAGCGACCACTGACTGTAGTGAATCCGTCATGCTTTATCCCAAATATTCATGAGTAACAAAAATCCGGCTTGCTTCATTGGGCTAGTGTCCCCCAGCAGGCACAGCAACACTGGTATGCGGTGGCTCGGGCGGTTGTGCCAGCACAAACTGACCATCCCGCACCAGCGGCGCACGGGCCATACGCCACTGCAACGCCATGCCATTACGATAGCGTAAATCAATCGCCGCAATATGCGGCCAAGCATCATGCAGCCCCTGCTTGGCCAAATAACTGAGCCGCTGTAGCTTGGTATGGGTTTGCTCTTGATCCACAATCACGCGCAAGCCACTATCAAACTTCATAAACCACGTCATCCGCTCAGTCAGATGCAACTCTTGCAAGTGCATGCCCAGCGGTGCAAACCACTGATTAATCTGCTGATACTGCTGCATCATGAGCTGGCTTTGACTGGCAGGCCCGTGTAGCAGTGGTAAATCGCGGCGATCGACCGGCTCCGCCTCAACAAATACCACCGCTTGATCACTGAGCAAACGGCCACTGCCCCAACGTGCCACAGGATGCCGTGGCAAAACCCGCACCACAATCCCATTCGGCCAATGCCGCGTCACAGTGACTTGATCAACCCATGATTTCGACAATGCGCCATCACGGATCTGAGTCAAATCAGCGGTAAAATAGCCAGCATTCACCAGTGGTTGCAGCTGCTCAGTCAACACATCACGCTGACGGGTCGATAACTCACCCGCCACCGTAATCATCGCCGCAGGCTCGGTCTGAATGGTCTGCACCAAACGCATGACCCCCAGCACACACAATGCTAAGGCTAACAGCATCAGCAGCCAACTGCCAAACCATGACAGCCGTTCTGGCCAGTTAGGCTTCGGCGCGAGATGAGGCTTGGGGCGACGTGGCCGCAGGTATTCTGGTAACTCAGCCATGAGTGGGTTCGTTTACATCCAATGTTTGCGACAAAATACTCAAGCACAGTTGCGGAAAGGACAAGCCCGTCGCGGCGGCTGCCATCGGTACCAGACTATGATCAGTCATACCCGGCACAGTATTCACTTCAAGCAGCCAAAAACGCCCTTGCTCGTCTTGCATGGCATCAATCCGCCCCCAGCCTGTCGCACCCACTGCGATAAATGCCTGCAACGCCAACTGTTGTAGCTCAGTTTCTTCAGCGGCTGATAAGCCCGATGGAATCCCATACGTGGTGTCGTTGCGCAGATACTTGGCTTGATAATCATAAAAGGCCGCATCAGCAGGCGGTTGTAAGCGAATCACGGGTAACGCTTGGCCAGCTAAAATCACCACCGTAAACTCACGACCGGTAATCCAACGTTCAGCCATGACCACCGCGTCATGTTGACTCGCGGCACGATACGCCGTTTCCAGCTCATTGGCGTGATTGACTTTACTCATGCCAATACTTGAGCCTTCATGTACCGGCTTAATGATCAACGGCAAACCTAATTGTGCTACCACCGCAGCAAAATCGGACTCGGCGCTCAATAATCGATAATCTGCTGTTGGCAATTGACAGCCCAACCACAATTGCTTGGTACGTGCTTTATCCATACCCAAGGCCGAAGCAAGCACCCCAGAGCCAGTATATGGAATGCGTAGCCACTCCAATAATCCTTGGATCTGGCCATCTTCACCACCGCGACCGTGCAACACAATAAACGCACGATCATAGCCAGCCAACTCACTCACCGCACGGTGCGCCGGATCAAAAGCATCCGCATCAACACCGGCACCTTGTAGTGCCAACAATACGGCTTTGCCACTATTGAGTGATACCTCACGCTCAGCAGAATACCCACCAAACAATACCGCAACCTTGCCAAACGCTGTGCCGCTCATACCACTAATCCTAAACTACTCATTTTCATTTCACACCGCCGCAGCCACACCAGATCGTCGTTGATCATGATTTGGATATATCACACAAATACAATGCATGACTCGCTAAATCGTTGGACAGGCTACCAACATTACCTGCGCCTTGTGTCAGTAACACATCACCCGCTCGCAGCACATTGCGTAAAATCTGCGGCAACAGTGTGTCATATGGCTCGACCATGATCGGCTCAACCTGTCCACGCAGCCGCAGACTACGCGCCAAACTGCGACTATCTGCACCCACAATCGGTTTTTCGCCGGCTGGATAGACATCCATCAGCAACAACGCATCGACTTGTGACAGCACCTCAACAAAATCATCAAAGCAGTCACGTGTACGACTAAACCGATGCGGCTGAAACAACATCACCAAACGCTGGTCGGGATGGCTTTGGCGCAAGGCTTTAATGGTGGCATCCACTTCCTTCGGATGATGACCATAATCATCAATCAGCTTGACCACACCACCATCAGGCGTGGCAAACTCACCTTGAATCTGAAAGCGCCGCCCGACCCCACTAAAGCCCTCAAGCGCCCGTGCAATCGCCACATCGGACACGCCTTCATCGGTCGCCACCCCAATCGCCGCCAAGGCATTCAAGACATTGTGCAGCCCCGGAATGCTCAATACCAAGTCTAGCGGCTCACGCTCTTTACGCAATACGGTAAAAAAAGTCTGCATCCCTGCTTGGCGCACGTTGACAGCCCGAATATCGTTATCGTCATTAAACCCGTAGGTCAGCAATGGCCGACCCACTCGTGGCAGCAACTCGCGTACCACCGAGTCATCGCCACACACCACCGCCAGCCCATAAAACGGCAAGTTGTGCAAAAACTGAATAAAGGTATCTTTTAAGGTTTCAAAACTGCCGCCGTAGGTTTCCATATGATCCGCGCCGATATTGGTCACAATCGCGGCCATCGGCTGTAAATATAAAAAGGATGCATCACTTTCATCCGCTTCCGCGACTAAATAGCGACTCGCACCGAGCGCAGCATTGGTACCCGTACGATTCAGTAGCCCGCCGATCACATAAGTCGGATCCAATCCTTCTTCAGCCAACATACAGGTCAGTAGGCTGGTGGTCGTGGTTTTGCCATGCGTGCCCGCCACGGCAATACCATGTCGGTAGCGCATCAGCTCACCGAGCATCTCGGCACGGCGTACCACCGGAATATGCTGTTCGATAGCAGCTTTGATTTCGGGATTGTCTTGATCAATCGCAGTCGACACCACCAACACATCTGCCCCATCAATATTCTCAGGACGATGCCCGATGAATACCTGTACACCCATCTGCTCTAAGCGTTCCGTATTTTTACTGGCTTTAATATCCGAACCAGAGATGGTGTAGCCTTGGTTTTTGAGCACCTCAGCAATCCCGCACATGCCTGCGCCACCAATCCCAATAAAATGAATCCGGCGAATCCGGCGCATTTCTGGCACTTCAATTAGCCGCGTTTTTTTTGGCGTAGGGCGAACAGGATTCGACATAAGGACTCCGAGCAAATGAAACATTAAACCGATAAAATCGCTGCAACGACAGTCGCTGTTGCAGTGGGTTGGGCTTTAGCGCGTGATTTTTCTGCCATCATGAGTAAGATTGACCGATCTAACACATTCATCAAAGTGGCGGCCAGACGATCAGGCGTCAGCATGGCTTGCGGACACAGCACAGCGGCGCCCGCCTCCACCAAATAACCTGCATTCATGGTCTGATGATCATCGACTGCTGAGGGTAATGGAATAAAAATCGCTGGAATTCCGACGGTTGCCACCTCAGTCACGGTCAAAGCACCCGCTCGACAAATAATCAAATCGGCGTGCGCATAGGCAGCGGCCATATCTTCAATAAACGGCACCACCTCAACGCTTAACTGTGAGTTGACCTGTTGTGCCAGCGCATACTCTCGTTGGGTCTGCTCAAGCTGTTTTTGCCCACACTGGTGCGTCACCTGAATCGGCTGCGGTAGCTGCGCTAATGCTGCTGGGATCTGCTGATTTAACGCTTGCGCACCGAGCGAACCACCGATCACCAGGATTTGAAATGCACCGCTGCGATTGGCATAGCGTTGTGCAGGGATAGCTACCTCACAAATCGCTTGGCGCACTGGATTACCCGTGGTGCTCACTTTATCACTGTTCGGGAATGTTTCTGGGAATGCCTGTAAGACTTTGCGGGCAATCCGTGCTAACTGCGTATTGGTCATGCCCGCGACGGCATTTTGCTCGTGGATGATCAGCGGAATGCCCAACAAGCGTGCCGCTAAGCCGCCTGGCCCTGCCACATAGCCACCAAAACCCGCAACCGCATCTATCTTAAGCGTGCGCATCAAACGCATCGCGGCCAGAGTGGCTGTAAGGATTTTAAATGGTGCGATCAGTAAGCGCTTGATGCCATTGCCACGTATCCCTTGAATATCAATAGGGTACAGTGGGATACCACTCGGCTGCACCAAGCGATGCTCCATGCCCGCAGGCGTCGCTAACCAATGCACCTGCACACCTGATGCGCGCAATTGCTCTGCCACCGCCAACGCGGGGAATACATGGCCGCCCGTACCTGCTGCCATGATCAATACATTTGAGATTGGTTTTTGTTGCACCGACAACCACCTTTACCATCGCTAATTTTTACGCATGCCCAATGTCACGCATAGCGAGACAATCACTATACATAACCGCTAATCATACGCTGTACAGGCTTCGGCTTAGAAGATTAAAACTGTTTTTTTTCACCAAATAGTCATATCAACCCTCTACGCTTGATTCAGCACAACAGGCCGCAGCGCGCACAGGACGATCAGCACCCATTAATTGCAGTCGTTTTTGATCCAAATGAAGCCAGTCTTGATTGGCTTGTAGGGTGGTGTGCAGTACCGCCGTCACCCATGTAGGCAACTCTGCATGCAAACGATAATATACCCACTGTCCTTGTCGCCGATCAGCCAGCACGCCAGAGGTGCGCAACTGCGCCAAATGCCGCGAGATCTTTGGCTGACTCTGTCCCAATGCACAAGTCAGCTCACAGACGCACAGCTCCTGCTCTTGCACGATCAGCAATAACATGCGCAGACGAGTATCCTCAGCCAGACATTTAAACAATTGCGCAGGATTTAACACAACACTCATGCTGACTCCAAGATGATCGATCACTCAGCATAGCCGCTAGCGTAAGCCACATGCCTGAGCATCTATTTGATTATTACTTTGCACTGTGCCAACCACTGGTTGACCACGCAAGCGTTCACGTGGTGGATGCGTAATGGTTAAAAACTTTTGCTGAGCCTTGTCGTAGCGATTATCCGTGACTGTATTGTGGTTATCCTCTACCACGACCGGATCGGCCACACCACAAAACCGATTGGCCTTGACGGTGTTATAGCGGGCAAAATCCTCATAGTAAGTTTTGCTGTCATCTAATGGCGTATCACCACAATCCCATTTCGATAGATTGCGACTCTGGCGCGATGCGATCCAAACACCTCGCGGCATATCAATAAACGCATTGCCCTCAATCAGATTACGGGAGGCATAATCGGTTCTTAACACTGATTTTCCAGCTGAAAACTGCTCGCCACAGTTTTTGTATAAAAACACTCCGCCTTTCGCATTACCTTTAAAGATATTATTCCTGATGACATTATCCATAGAAGAGTCTATCGCCAATCCTTCACGCACAGCTCGACCCTGCCGAAAGCCATTTTGTTCGAATAATGAATTTTGTACCGTTGTACGTCGCGAATGGTGCTCCAAATAGACAGCAACGCCACCCGCACGGCTTACAGCTAAGCCATCAATCAGCACATCCTGCACGTAATCATCAATATAGACAGCGACTCTGCCCACACGCTCAACCGTAATATTCTTTAAAGAAATCTGCTGCGGGGCTCGCCGATAGCGCTCAGCGATTGGATAGTCTAGCTTGCGTGTATCGTCACCATTCCAAGTCACCCGCACTGCACCCGACGTGTAATTTTTAAAATGACAATTCTGGATCGTCACATCACGCAAAGGCTCGCCATAGGTCATAATTCGCACACCGATTTGTGCTTTATCCTGACCGTCAAGCACAGCACCTTGACAGTCTAATGTCGTACTGCTCTTTGCAATATGAAACTCTGTCGCCACATAGTGCTGGGTCGGATCTAAAGTCATATGACCCATTACTTGAATAGTTTTAGCAGCCAAAGCAGGACTGACCGCACACAGCAATATCGCTAGCAATCTGTTCCACATGACGCACCTCAGCACACTATGGGTAAGTGACTGACCACTATGTCAGCCGGCCTTGTTCTAATACCTCGAACAATGTATCCGCAATCGACGTGCCAAACTGCGCATCAATTTCACGACTACAGGTTGGACTGGTCACATTGATCTCGGTCACATAGCTGCCAATCACGTCTAAACCGACAAACATCAGACCTTTTTCACGCAGCACAGGGCCGATCTTAGCGGCTAGCGCACGATCA
>JBBKWW010000190.1:0-6423 GCA_037969155.1 Moraxellaceae bacterium | reverse complement strand
CCGTGAATGCACCGCAACACAGCACAACGGACATCAAAGTCGAACTCATCACCCTGCTGAAGTTGACGTTACCGATTCTACTGACCCAAGTGGCGCAGGCGGGTTATGGCTTAATTGATACCATCATGGCTGGCCGTGTGTCGCCTGCCGATCTGGCCGCAGTCGCGGTCGGTACAGGCTTATGGTTCCCGATTGTATTGTTGATCAGTGGGATCTTGATGGCCACCACGCCACTGGTGGCGGAGGCAGTCGGTGCAGATCGACGCCCGCAGGTTCCGCACATTACCCGCCAATCATTATGGGTTGCGCTGGGTTTAGGGATATTGGGCTTTGGCCTATTGCGCCTATCGCCGCTGTTGTTTGATCCACTGGGCGTTCCCGATCATCTGCAAAGCATGATCATCACGTATCT
Organism: Moraxellaceae bacterium; assembly: GCA_037969155.1. Taxonomy (GTDB): domain Bacteria; phylum Pseudomonadota; class Gammaproteobacteria; order Pseudomonadales; family Moraxellaceae; genus JAYXXU01. The sequence continues at coordinate 6,011 of JBBKWW010000190.1, read as the reverse complement.
GCATGGGGTGTCATACGGTTTGCCCGCGATGGCGCTGTACGGCACGCTGCGTTGTTACAGCGAAGCCTTGGGACATCCACGGGCGGTGACCGTGATCAGCTTGCTCGGTTTAGCGTTGAATATCCCGCTCAATTACGCCTTTATTTTCGGCTACGGCATCATTCCAGCGATGGGTGGTCCCGGCTGCGGTTATGCGACGGCGATTCTCATGTGGAGCATGACTGGATTACTGGTGTTGCATTTGGCCTTTGCTAAGCACTATCAGGACATTCGGCTATTTAACCAGTTTGAGCGCCCTGACCGCCAGATGATCAGCAAAATTCTCACGCTTGGTGTACCGATTGGCATTGCGATTTTTTTTGAGGTCAGTTTATTTAGTCTGGCCGCAGTGATTTTAAGTCCCTTGGGTGAAACGGTAGTCGCCGCCCACCAAATCGCACTCTCGGTCACCTCGCAACTGTTTATGATTCCACTGGCCTTGGCGATGGCGCTGACCATTCGGATTGGCCAACTATACGGCGAACAAAACTGGCCGACCCTACACGTGGTCAGACGCTTGGGCTTTGTGAGCAGTACCGTGTTGGCCTGCGGCACCATGCTGTTGATTGCAGTATTTCGTGCAGACATGGCTCGTGCTTACAGCAGTGACCTTGATGTGCAGGCTGTGGCGATGTATTTGTTGCTGTTTGCCTTGGCCTATCAGTTGGTGGATGCATGGCAAGTCACGTCGGCAGGCATGTTACGCGGCATGCAAGACACACAGGCCACCATGTGGATCACCCTGTTTTGTTATTGGGGCGTGGCATTGCCGCTAGGGATATATTGGTCGCGAGTCCTGCATTATGGCGCGGCGGGGCTGTGGGCGGGTTTGGTGCTGGGTTTAGGTCTGGCGGCAGTGCTGTTGGCGTGGCGCTTACACTGGCTACAACAACGCATTGACTTAACCCCTCAGCTAGACAAAAACCCTCAGCAGCATCACTGATTTGTCATGGTATTCGTGCGGTTTGCGTGCTACATCTATGCACGCAAGCCACAAGTCGTGGCGGGTTAGTCGGTTGTTTTTAGGAGTCATGTTGTGTCAGATCGTGCGAGCACCCCGAGTCGTCGCTTTATGAAACTGGCTGGCATGACCGCCAGTATTGCGGGTAAGGCCGTATCAAACTCCATCAAGTCCATCAATGCCAGCGAAGAAAAAAAGCAACAGCAACGCCGTGAGCTCTTCGAGACCATCGGAACCCAAATCGCCGACACGCTGGGCGAGATGAAAGGCGCAGCGATGAAAATCGGTCAAATCGCCTCGCAATACCAAGATATTTTTCCACCCGAAATCGCCCAAGCGATGACCAAGCTACAACGTGAAGCACCGGCTGCGCCATTTAGCAGCATCCAAAAACAACTGGAACGCGAACTCGGTAAACCCTTAGCACAGATTTTTCAGTCGATTGAAGAACAGCCATTTGCTGCGGCATCTATCGGTCAGGTGCATCGTGCCGTATTACCAGATGGTCAGCCGGTGGTGGTCAAAGTCCAATATGCAGGGGTCGATGAGTCTTGTGATAGTGACTTAAAGCAAATTCGCCTCGCGTTAAAACTCGCTGGTGTGTTAAAGATCGATAAAAAACTGCAAGAAGAACTGTTTAACGAAATCCGCGATAGCCTACATGCCGAACTCGACTACACCCGCGAAGCGCATAGCCTGCAAGTATTTAGTGCGTTTCATGCAGCCCTCGACAGCAAGCTGATCATCCCAAAAGTGTATCCAGATTACTCGACCCGTCGCGTGCTGACTTTAAGTGAAGAAATGGGCGATTCGATTGCCACGGCAGGCACATGGTCGCTTGAAATTCGTAATGAAATCGGCAATCGGCTGTTTGATATGATCAGTCAGCAGATTTTTTATCTGAATAGTTTCCACTGCGATCCTCATCCAGGTAATTTTGCCTTTCGGCCAGATGGTTCGGTGGTGGTGTACGATTTTGGCTGCATTAAAGAACTGCCTCTCGAGATTGTACAGACCTATAAATGCCTGTTGACTGCTGCCCAAGACGGCAATGTGCCTGAGCTTGAACAGCAACTGCGCACACTGCGGGTACGTAACCAGTCGGGGCAGATTCCTGCTGATTTTTATTTAGAATGGATTGATATTCTGCTGCCGCCGTTGGCGCAGCCGTTCGACTTTGGAGCGAGTCAGATCCACCATCAGACTATCGAAAAAGCCCGCCACTCGCTGAAATACTGGGACAGCTTCCAACCGTCCGCCGATACCATGATGATCAATCGCGCCGTGTCTGGGCACTATTGGAATCTGGTCGCACTGAAAGTATTTGATAATTTTCAACCAAAAATTCAGCGGATTTTGGGCAATCCAGCGTAACACCGTTCAAGTTGCCGTCATGAAAGCGTCACTGAGTAATCATCGCACTGTCATGTTGTTCTTGCAGTCTATCGCACTAGATTGCATGAACAACTCAAGGACTTTGTGTATGAAATTGCCTGCCTATAACTCGCGGCCGCCATGCTCAGCAGTAGTCTATTGCTGACGGCTTGTGGCGACAATAATGATAATACGGTATCGGTCACGCCAGTCGTGGTTGAACCCACACCCAAAAACATCAGTCTGGAAAAATTGGCAGTTTTGCCAGCGGCGTATTCGGGCAAAGTGCGGCTGAAATCCCCGCATTCGATCCTGCCAGCAAACGCGGTTTTGTGGTCAATGCGCAAAAAGGCGCGATTGATGTGCTGGATCTCAGCAATCCTACTGCACCAAAACTTATCCGTAGTCTGGATGCGACAGCCATCGCTGCCAATGCAGTGGTGAATAGCGTGGCAGTCAAGAATGGTATCGTTGCGGTGGCGATTGAGTCGGTGCCGAAGACTGCCAGCGGTTTTGTCGCGTTCTACAAAGCCAGTGATTTGAGCCTGCTCAGCAGTGTCGGTGTTGGCGCACAGCCAGACATGCTGACCTTTACCCCAGATGGCAAAACCGTCTTGGTCGCCAATGAAGCTGAGCCGTCTGATGACTATCAGATCGATCCAGAAGGCTCGATCAGCGTGATTGATATCAGCAACATCAGTAAGCCTAGCGTACGCACTGCCGATTTCCGTGCATGGAACGGCAAAGAAAACGAACTGCGTGCCAAAGGTGTCCGTATCTTCGGGCCCAACGCCAACGCGGCTAGGGACTTTGAACCTGAATATATTACCGTCTCCGAAGATGGCAAAACCGCTTGGGTCGCCCTGCAAGAAAACAACGCACTGGCCAAACTTGATGTGAGCAGTGCCACGATCACCGATATTTTACCCCTCGGCTTTAAAGATCATGGCCTGATGGGTAATGGTATGGATGTCAGTGACCGTGACGAAAAAATCAATATCCAACGCTGGGCGGGTGTACGCGGCTTGTATATGCCTGACTCGATTGCCAGCTATCATAGCGCTGGTAAGACTTACATCGTCACCGCCAATGAAGGCGACGCACGCGCATGGGGGTGAGGACAATCAAGCCTACTGGGATGGGGATGCCAGCAAAGGCTTCGTCGAAGAATTCCGCGTCAATCACCTGACCCATCCAAACGGTTTTGACCGTCGTAAAGGTGACGACCTGCCGCCACAACTGCGCTTATTGGCCAAAGGTGCTGAACTCAATCCAGTCACGTTCGGCTATTGTGGTGCGACTGCTGAAGGTGTGGCGGGTGACTGCCGCAGTGATGCACAACTGGGTCGCCTGAACATCACGTGGACAGAAGGCTACCAAAAAAATGCCGATGGCACACCGAAACTCAGCCCACGCGGCAACTTGGTGTACGATCACTTGTATAGCTATGGTGCGCGTTCTTTCTCGATCTGGGACGAAGCCGGCCAACTGGTTTGGGACTCAGGTGATCAGTTTGAGCAAAAAGTCAAAGAGCTGTTCCCGACATTTTTTAACTCAAACCACGAAGAAAACGCCTTCGACAACCGCAGCGACAACAAAGGCCCTGAGCCAGAAGGCGTCGCCATCGGTAAACTGGGCAGCAAGACCTTTGCCTTTATCGGATTAGAGCGGATGGGTGGCGTGATGCTGTATGACGTGACCAGCCCGACTAAACCCGTGTTTGTACAATACCTAAACCCGCGCGACTTTAGCAAAGAGACCAACACAGCAGCAGCCGGTGATTTGGGTGTAGAAGGCTTGGTATTTGTACCCGCCAAAGACTCACCGAACGGCAAGCCACTGTTGATCATGGCCAATGAAGTCAGCGGCACGACCTCGGTGTTGCAGATCAATCAGACTTTTTAAGCAGCCCTGACCATGACCCAACCAAAAGCGCCTGATCAAATCAGGCGTTTTCTATAAACTATCATTTAAAAAACAATTGCTTACATGCATTTTTGCAACTCTAAAATCAAGCGATTCGGCATCAGTTTTTGAGCCTGATATAATAAGCTCCAAGGCTGCTTGGGTAAAATTGGATTGTGCTGCTCACATGCAATAGCCTCCATGATCGCCGTTGCCATATCATCGGCTCGCGTCACAATCGGTAAGCCACGTGTTTCAAAACCGTCTAACATATCGGTCTTCACAAAGCTCGGATGCAACACCGTTACACGGATATTTTCACGCAGCAACGGCGCACGAATCGCATTAAAATAACTGGTCACAGCCGCCTTACTTGCGGAGTATGCTGCGGCCATTGGTAACGGTAAAAATGCTGCATACGACGATGTCACCACAAAATGCCCCGCGCGCCCCTGCAATCGAAACAAGGTAATCGCCGCTTCGCTGGTGGCAATCGCACCAATGACATTGGTCTGAAATATTTGTTGATCACGATAAATACGCCCATCGCCGACTTTGCGAGTCTTTAAAATGCCTGCATTGGCGATGACGATATCCACACCACCCAACAAATCCGCCAATCCCGACAGCGTCGGGGTGACTTGATCCGTCTCGGTCACATCGAGAACTGCCGTTTCGATCTGCACACCACTCGGACGTAGCCGCTCGGCCAGCCGATGCAAATACTCCTCACGGCGTGCCACTAAGCCCAGATGCATGCCGCGCCGCGCACACTCAATCGCTAGTGCCTCACCAATACCACTGGAAGCCCCCGTAATAATAATTCGTTTACCCTTGAGCTTGTTAAACATGCTGATCCATCCTCTGTACAAGTCACCTGATCGATATTGATCGATATCTTCTGGCATAATTTGCAGTTCTCGCCGCAGAACACTAGGCCAGCTTCGCCGCTTGGTCTAAACTAGCGCCGATTGCTTTTTTTATTGTTGTGGAGTCTGTGATGATCACCTCTGTATCTGCCCTACTCAATGCAGTGCAAACTGGCAAAGCGCAGTTTGAAGACGTGCTGAACTATATCAATCAGCACTACTACTATACACCGACCGCCTTTAACAATGGCAAGCTGTATAACGCTGCCGACGAAAATGCTGGAAGCTGTCGTGTGTTTGCCTTTGCCAAATTACACAATTTAAGCGCACCAGACACGTTGGGCTTGTTTGCTGAGCATTATAAATCTGTGGTCGCCAATCCTATCGGCACAGATCACCAAAACATTCGTCAGTTTAAAAAATACAGCTGGGCAGGCGTGTCGTTTAAAGGCGATGCACTGAAAGCCAAGCCGCCTGCCGCGAAGCCGGTCGATCAAAAGGCGATTTAACACAGCTCAAACCAGCTCTCGGCCAAAGCATCCAGCAGGTTGCTTTGGCTAAGTTGATTCGCGCTACCAATTCATACCACTACACTGTTACATGCTATGTATTACCCTAAAAAATCACTCAACCCTCTTGTGACGAAGCCACTCCAGCACGCCTTGCCCCGCCCAGCGACCACTGGCAAAGCACGCGGTCAGTAGATAGCCACCGGTCGGCGCATCCCAATCCAGCATCTCACCACAACAAAACACCCCCGCCTGCTGCGTCAGCATCAATTGTGGATTGAGCGCGTCGCGCGTGACCCCACCCGCTGTACTAATCGCCTCATCCATCGGCTGTAACGCCGTGATGGTCAGCGG
>JBBKWW010000189.1:0-14219 GCA_037969155.1 Moraxellaceae bacterium | reverse complement strand
CTCATCTCTGCTTCGGTTGCATATCCAGCCATCCACGCGGGCAACAGGCCAGAATAACGCTGGTAACGCTCGCCTGAGATCAGCGTGATTTTAGTATCTGGTGGACGTCGCTGGATCAGTCGCTGTAACACCGCTAAATGCGCATGTCCTGCCCCAATCAGTAATAATGTACGCATCCCACCCTCTGCAATTTTGCCCAGTCACACTGAGACACAGAATGTAGGTCATCCCGACCACCAAAGACAGCGTGTATGGCATACATCGCATCGAACGACTTGCGTCTTATCGTACCAAACCGTAAGTTTTTAGCCACATAAACGTTAGGGTCTGTTGGCGTTTCGCACGCGAGCCGCGGTCATGGCTCAAACGTCAACAGACCCTAGATTAAGTGACAACTCAAACTCACCGATTCGATCTCATAAAAATCCCACTCAACGCATCTGCCCAAACACTCGGCCAATCAACTCACCACCGCGCCCAATCGGATCGCGGCGAATTTTGCCTTCTTCTTGACCAATCTCGACAAATAAGCGCTCAATGCTTTGATTGATCACATATGCCTCTAAATCGACATTTGGCCGCTGACTGGCTGGCAACTGATTCACCGCAGTTTGCAGCATCCGATATTGGTCATAAAATCCAGTGCTTTTTAACTGTTGCTGCACAATCGGCTGATAACGCTGGCGCAGACTTGCTTCGGTCTGGCGGCGGAAATACTGCGTCGCGGCAGTTTCACCTCCCGTGATATTCCCTACCGCATCGACAATACTCCTCTTCCGAATCGCCTGCTCGAACACTGGCTTAGCCTGTGCAATCGCCTGCTCTGCCCCGCGATTCATTGCAGACTCGACTCGATTAATCTGTGGTGCAAAACCAATGCTTTTCAAGATACTGACCACTGGCTGCACCGATTGTGGGAACTGCAAACCAAACGCACCAGATTGTGCCAACGTCGAAGTCGCCCGTTGATTACTCAGCGATAAGGTTTCTTGAATTGCCAGTACCGTTTGACCTTGTTGACCATAACCCGCAGCACCCAAAACCTGCGTGCCCAAGTTGATCCAAGGCGCGGCTTGTTGTGAATCAAGCGTGCTACAGCCGCTCAGGCCTAACACTGCGCCTAAACCCAGCGCGTACAATCGTGTGCTCATGTGGTCGATTCCAATCAAATGCAGGCCACAGTATAGCCGTATTGCCATCTGAATCTCACTGATCTGCAAAACAGCAACGCACACTCACCAAATCAATGTAGATTACAAGCTGCATCTCTATAGGTGTTTGGCAGGTGAATTGCCGTCGCTAACCGTCAGCTCAATTTTTGAAACATATGCTCAATGGCTCACGCTCACAATAAAACGGTTTACGCGTTGTAGCAGGCGCTCACTGCCCTGCCACAACGTCGTAAACCGTAGTCTTTACTATCTCAACCCTAACTATAGCGTCCGCTGACTCAGGACTCGTCATCCTCCACCAATGTCATCAACGAGGTGTTACCACCGGACGCTGTGGTGTCGATACTGATGGTTTTTTCGGTGACTAACCGTTTGATCAGGGTGTCGTAATATTCGGCACTGATCAGCGGTAAAATCGCACCTTCTCGTTGTGCCAACTGGCGGCAGAAGTAGCCGAGTCGTGGTGAGCGTGCAGCAATCACTGCACCCGCCAAGTGCGGATTGGCCAAAATGGCTTGTAGCAGGTTTGAGCGCGCGACTTGAAACACCCCTTCAGCGATGCCGGTAGCGATCAATTTATCTCTAAACGCCATAGCTTCCTCATAAAACAAATCAGAGGTTACCGTGACCACGGTGTTACCCGCTGCCAAGGCAGTAATAATCGAAATCGCCCAAAAATTAAACGAGGTACTCTTGTCGGCATAACAGACTACGCAGCCACGCGGCTCGGTGTGCAGGGTGTTTGATTCGCCAGTTGGTCCTGGCAAAGTGACATGCTTACGCATGTATTTTTCGAGGCGATTAAGCTGGGCACGAGCATCCGCTAGCGTTCGCCCCAAGTCATCGGCAAAATCGTCGAGTAAGTCCACTGTGGCCAGCTTGGCGAGGAGCTGCCGAATCGCAGAAATCCGGTCATTCAGTGGTGTTGCACGCCAGATTTTTTCGTCACGTAGCGATCTTGCCATCAGCTCGACCACTTGGGAGTCAGCTTCTGGGCTGTGGTGTAAATCCAGCTCATCTGGTGACAGATTGGTCATCTGTACGTTTTCTGGAGAGGCTTTTTCTTTGACCAAACGCAGCAAGTAGTTCGGGCCACCCGCTTTAGGTCCTGTGCCAGAAAGACCGCGCCCGCCAAAGGGCTGCACCCCAACAATCGCGCCGATCATATTGCGGTTTACGTAGACATTGCCAGCGCGGGACATTTTGGCCAGATATTCGCAGCGCTCTTCAATCCGTGAGTGAATCCCCATGGTGAGGCCATAACCTGTGGCGTTGATCTGATCAATCACTTGATTAAGCTCGCTGGCTTTGTAGCGGATAATGTGCACACATGGCCCAAACACTTCGCGCTTCAGCACGGATAAGTCTTTGATCTCATATAAACGCGGCGCAAAAAAATACGCACCTTGCACATGATTGTCTGGAATCTCGCATTGGTAGTGCAGCGTGGCTTTGTCTTGAAGATACTCCACATGCTGGTTCAATATATTCAGTGCTTTTTCGTCAATCACTGGGCCAATATCGGTAGACAGCCACGCAGGATCACCGACATTTAGCGCTTTTAATGCACCGATCAGCATGTCAATCATGCCATCCGCCACGTCCTCTTGAATGAACAGCACCCGCAATGCTGAGCAACGCTGTCCGGCACTTTGAAAACCCGAACTAATCACATCATCAACCACTTGCTCAGGCAGTGCAGTCGAGTCCACGATCATGCAATTTTGGCCACCTGTTTCAGCGATCAGGGGCACTTGGGTATCCGTGCGTTCGGCCAAAGTGCGCGCAATCAGGCTGCCCGTTTCGGTTGATCCGGTAAACATAATCGCTTGAATACGTGGATCAGGCACGATGAACTGGCCGACCTCGCTGCCACGCGCAATCACGGGCTGCACCACATGTTCTGGCAAGCCAACAGCACGCATCAGCTCAATGCATTTGAGCGCAATTAAGCTGGTTTGTTCGGCAGGCTTGGCAATCACGGTATTGCCGGTCACAATCGCAGCGGCCACCTGACCCAAGAAAATCGCCAGCGGAAAATTCCATGGGCTAATACATAAAATCACACCGCGTGGCTCAAAGCGTTCATCTTTAGCCAACTCTTCAGCCCGTGCAGCATAATAGCGACAAAAATCAACTGCTTCTCGCACTTCATCAATGCCGTCTTGTGCCACCTTACCGGCTTCTTTAATACACAGGGCGACGAGCTCATCATGATGACGCTCTAAAATATAGCTAATACGACGCAGCAAGTTTGCACGCTCTTGGATCGGCGTAGCTGACCACGGCTCAAAAGCGGCTTCAGCACGCGCCAGCATGTCTTGCATCTCTGGCGCACCTTGTAGCCGAATATGGCCAATAATCTCTTGATGGTTGGCTGGATTTTTGATCGCTAATGCACCGTCTGGTACTTGGCTCGCCGTCAGGCGGTGCTCATCAAACCAGCGGTTCAGGTTGTCTCTCAACGGGTTCAATACATTAATATCCGTCAGATCCATACCTTTTGAGTTGGCACGCTCAGCGCCAAATAAATCGACGGGCATTCTGATTTGATTATTGTGCTTGTTGCGTAGACCTTGCAGGGTTTCGACGGGGTCGGGTAACAGCGCTTCTACCGGCTTGCTGGTATCGACAATCGCATTGACAAATGATGAATTCGCGCCATTTTCTAACAAGCGGCGTACCAAATAGGCCAGCAGATTTTCGTGCTGTCCAACTGGAGCATAGACACGGCATTGGATTTTTTCTTCTTGCACGATCTGATCAAATAACGACTCACCCATGCCATGTAGGCGCTGAAACTCGAAACCTTGGTTGTCGCCTTTCGCCACCTCTAGGATCGTGGCCGCTGTATAAGCATTGTGGGTGGCAAACTGCGGATACAGCACGTCTCTGGCTTCAAGTAGCTTGATCGCACAGGCTTTATATGACACATCCGTAGTGGCTTTGCGGGTAAATACCGGAAAATGATCCAGTCCAAGTTGTTGCGTGATTTTGATTTCGGTATCCCAATACGCACCTTTAACCAGCCGCACCATCAGTTGACGACCCACCCGCCGTGCCAGCTCAGCCACCCACTCAATCACAAAAATGGCGCGTTTTTGATAGGCTTGTACCGCCAAGCCAAAGCCATTCCAGTCACCCAGATCAGCATCCGTAAACACCGCTTCAATAATATCGAGTGACATGTCTAAGCGGTCAGCTTCTTCTGCATCTACAGTCAGGCCAATATCATATTCCTTCGCCACCAACGCCAGCGTTTTAAGCAGCGGCACCAAATCAGCCATCACTTGCTCACGATGGCTAAACTCAAACCGTGGATAAATAGCCGACAACTTCACCGAAATACCTGGGCTTTTGATTGGCCCGCGACCCTGAGCTGCCTTGCCGATGGCATGGATCGCATCTAAGTACTGGTTAAAATAAAACTCGGCATCCGCTTGGGTACGTGCACCCTCACCCAGCATATCGTAGGAATAGACATAGCCTTTTTTTTCTTTATCGGCAGCACGGTCAATCGCATCCTGAATGGTCTGCCCCATGACAAACTGCCGACCCATAATTTTCATCGCAAAATTAACGGACTTACGAATCACCGGCTCGCCCAAACGGCCAATGGTTTTTTTGAGCAAACCATATTGTTCGGACTTAGAGGTATCCGTGTAGTTGACCATTTTGCCAGTCACCAACAGCCCCCACGAGGATGCATTCACAAACAAGGAGTCGCTGCTGCCCAAATGCGAGCTCCAATCGCCGTGCGCTAGCTTGTCGCGGATCAGTAAATCCTGTGTTTTTTTATCTGGCACACGCAGCAATGCTTCGGCCAAACACATCAACACCACCCCCTCCTCACTGGACAAGGAAAACTCGTTGAGCAGGGCATCAATCCCGCCCTGACCGTCTTGATCCTTGCGAATGTTATGAACGATTTGTCTGGCACGTTCCCAAGCGCGACTACGCGCTTTTACGCCCACCTCAGCCAGCGGCAAAATATGGTCGATGACTTCGTTTTCATCAATGCGATAAAAGTCACGAATTTTTTGGCGAATCGGGCATTCGGTAGTCAGGTCACCGTGAAATAACATTTAAACATCCTTACATCATTCTTGGGGAACAAGAGGCAACATTGATTACGCAGCACTCTCAGTACGTTTTAACCTTAACACCGTGCTGAATAGCACGACATGAAAGCCCAACATTAAGCTAACTCAATAGCAACATGAAACAAACTCAACACCAACATGAAGCGAGACTAATGTCAAATACACAACAAAATCAATGGAAATCTGGCAAAAATCAGATCAGGAGATCCTAACCGACGTCTAAAATCTGCCAAACCGTCTAACCAATGACAGCACCTCACGGCCAGTGAACAGATACAGCGCAACCGCAGTCGGCTGGCATCCGAGCCGACAACAAGGCATATCCTTAATGTACGCACTCAGTTGCGACGCACTCGCTCGACCGCATCCAGCCAGCCGTTATACAATCGCTCACGTTGTGCTGGTGGCATATTCGGCGTAAACCGCTGCTGTCTGGCCCAATGGGCAGCAATCTCGCCCAAATCTTGATACAAGCCCGACTGCAAGCCTGCTAAATAGGCGACTCCCAGCGCCGTCGTTTCGGTCACCTCAGGTCGATCAACAGAGACATTAAGCATATCAGCCAAAAACTGCATCAGCCACGCATTGCCGACCATGCCGCCATCGACCCGCAAGCTGCTCAGCCACGCACCGTCATTCTGAATAGCGCGCATCAAGTCTTTGGTCTGGTAACAGACTGCTTGCAACGCAGCCGTCACGATTTCGGCCACGCCAGTATCACGAGTCAGGCCAAATAACGCGCCGCGCGCATGCGGATCCCAATACGGCGCACCCAAACCCGTAAACGCAGGCACCATATAGACACTGTTGTCTGCCCCAATACGCTCAGCCATTGCATCAGTTTCGCTGGCATTTTTGACCAGTCCCAAGCCATCACGCAGCCACTGTACTGCCGCTCCAGCGACAAAAATACTGCCCTCGACCGCATAAGTAGTTTGGCCATTTAATCGATACGCCACAGTACTCAATAAGCGATTTTCTGAACGCAATACTTGGTGGCCGGTATTTAGCATCACAAAGCAACCCGTGCCATACGTGCTTTTTGCCATGCCACGCTCAAAACAAGCTTGCCCGAACAACGCCGCCTGTTGATCACCTGCAATGCCTCGAATCGGAATAGCACCACCCAACCAAATCGGCAAGGTGTCACCAAACTCTGCCGCGCTGTCTTTCACCTGTGGCAGAATTTGTGTTGGAACATTAAATAGCTTGAGTAAATCAGCATCCCATTGCTGGGTATGGATATTAAATAGCGAGGTACGCGACGCATTACTGGCATCAGTGAGATGACTCTTGCCTCCCGTCAACTTCCACAGCAGCCATGTATCAATTGTACCAAACGCCAACTCGCCACGCGCTGCCCGCTCACGTGCCCCTGCAACATGATCGAGCATCCACGCAATTTTGCTGGCCGAAAAATATGGATCGATCAGTAAACCAGTGCGCTCAATCACCAAGCCCTCATGCTGAGCAACCTGCATTTTTTCGCACTGCTTGGCGGTACGACGATCCTGCCACACAATCGCTCGATAGATCGGCTCATCAGTCGCACGATCCCAGATCAGACTGGTTTCACGCTGATTGGTAATACCAATCGCTGCGATCTGAGTCGCCGCCAGACCCGCAATATGCAGCACCTCACGGCACACGTCCAGCACACTTTGCCAGATTTCATACGGATCGTGTTCGACCCAACCATCAGCAGGAAAGTATTGTTTAAATTCACGTTGTGCACGGTGCAGTGGACGCCCATCGGCCGAAAAAATAATCGCTCTTGAGCTGGTCGTCCCCTGATCAATCGCGAGTAAATAACTGCTCATCGCTAGCTCATCCTGTGTGGTCAATATTCGAAAGCGAAAATGCTACCCTTAAACACTAGTCAAATAAAACCGGCCAATGCAAAAAAACTGATTTTTGTGATAATCGGTACTTCTTATCTCGTGTCACGACGCACTATCATGAATCAAACCGACCGCCATCAGGCGATTATTGAACTGGTCAACCAACAAGGCTTCCTCACCATTGAGGCACTGGCCAAACATTTTGACGTGACCCCTCAAACCATTCGGCGTGACCTGAACCAACTCGACGAAGAGAATCGGCTGAAGCGCTATCATGGCGGCGCAGGCATTCCTGAAAACAGCAGCACCCACAATACGGCGTATGCTGAGCGTAAAATTCATAATTTTGCCGAAAAAACCCGTATTGCCCAAACCATCGCCCAGCACATTCCCAATCATTCCTCATTATTTATTAATATCGGCACCACCACCGAAACCATCGCACATGCCCTAATGCAACACACTGGCCTGACCGTGATCACCAATAATTTACACGTTGCCAGTATCATGAGCAGTAAAGATGATTTTAATGTGATTATCGCGGGCGGCGTGGTACGCCATCGTGATGGTGGGATTATTGGCGAGGCAACCGTTGATTTTGTACGGCAATTCAAGGTCGATATCGCGGTGATTGGTATCAGTGGCATTGATGGCGATGGAGATTTGTTGGATTTTGATTACCAAGAAGTACGCGTCGCACAAGCAATTGTCGATCATAGTCGGCAGATCTTTTTGGCAGCTGATCACAGCAAGTTTGGTCGTAATGCCATGATTCGAATGGGAAATATTGGAAATGCCACACATGTGTTTACTGATCAGAACCCGCCTGAATCGGTGATTCAGGTGATGCAACAACGTGGCGTAAAGTTAGTTTTGGCGGCTGAAAAAGCGCAGATCACAGGCTAAACAACACTTATAGCCGCCAAAATGTTCGTAATCGAACAACAAACGCTTGATAAGCCGCATGGTTCTGGGTATAATAATCGCATCAAGGTTCAGTATTGAACATTAATTCGATAGGATGGCAGACATGAGCAACCTCACTTGCGCACCGGTATACGATATCTTCGTGATTGGTGGTGGCATCAATGGCACCGGTATCGCCGCCGATGCGGCAGGTCGTGGCTTATCGGTGATGCTGTGTGAACAAGGCGATCTAGCAGGAGCCACCTCCTCCGCTAGCAGTAAACTGGTGCATGGCGGACTACGCTATCTGGAGCATTACGAATTTCGCTTGGTCAAAGAAGCCTTGGCCGAGCGTGAAACCTTGCTCAGCATCGCACCACATTTGGTCTGGCCGTTGCGCTTTACCCTACCGCATCGTCCCCATCTACGTCCGGCATGGATGATTCGCAGCGGCTTATTTTTATACGATTATTTAGCCAGTCGGGTCACGTTACCAAGCAGTAAAGGCGTGCGCTTTAGCAGCAATAGCCCGCTACAAACCAACATGAATAAAGGTTTTGAATACTCAGACTGTTGGGTTGATGACGCCCGTCTGGTGATTCATAATGCGCTCAGTGCGCAGCAACATTTGGCACGCATTGAAACTCGTACCCGCTGCATCAGTGCGATCCGCCTTGCCGATCAGGGCATGTGGCAGATTGTCTGCGAGCAGATTGCGACCGGCAAACGTGAAACAGTTCATGCGCGTGCTGTGGTCAATGCGGCAGGCCCTTGGGTCAATAAAGTCTTTGACCAAACCTTAACCGAACAAACTGCACCGCACGGCATTCGATTGATTAAAGGCAGTCATATCGTGGTGAAACGCTTCCATGAGCATGATGGTGCATTTATTTTGCAGAATACTGATCGGCGCATTGTGTTTGTGCTGCCCTTTCAGGATGATTTTTCTTTGATCGGCACGACTGATCAGGAATATCAAGGCGATCCTGCACAGGTTCAAATCGACCAAGGCGAGATTGACTATTTACTCAAAATCGTCAATGAACACTTTGTCACTCAACTGACTGAAGCAGATATCGTGCACCATTACTCTGGGGTACGTCCGCTGTGTGACGACGAGTCAAATGACCCATCGGCCATTACACGCGATTATACTTTGGAGCTGGATAGCCAAGAAGACCGTCTACCGCTACTGAGTATTTATGGCGGTAAAATCACCACCTATCGCAAGCTGGCTGAAGCAGCACTGCATAAGTTGCAGCCATTTTTCCCGAATATGGGTGCGAGCTGGACGGCCAAACAACCCTTGATTGGCGCATCGACTGAATACGATAGTTTGGATAAAATTCGTGACTTTCTGGAACAACGCTACCCACACTTAGCAGCTAAAATGTTACAACGTTTTAGCCGTAGTTATGGTTTGCTCAGCTTGCAGCTATTGGATCAAGCCCAACACACTCATGAACTTGGCCGCTGTTTTGGTGCGGATTTGTATACACAAGAAGTCGATTATTTGATGCAGCATGAATGGGCGCAAACAACCGATGATGTGTTGTGGCGACGCACTAAGCTTGGCCTACGCTTGACCACGATACAAGTCGAGCAATTGGCCAGCTATATGCAGCAGCGCATGCAGTATGGTTGGACTGAGCGTGCGGTGGGTTAGAACATCTGCCGAATCTGCACAAGCCTTTTGTTAAATCACCAAAAACTCGTCAGGTCAGCATGCCTATCGCTGACCCAACAGGTTTCAAATACAGCTCCTCGTATTGTACTGTGCGCCACAAACCTTCAATCTGAGCGTGCCTCACCGATTCATAGTCAATGATTGAGTTATTGAAGCATTCAGAGGTGCAATGAGGACTGCGGTTGTGGTCTGATTCTGTGAAGTGGACGATTAAATAGCGTTACATCAGCAAGTTATGCAACGCTATGTTCAGTTGTTCGACCGGCAATCAAGCCCTTACTGGACGAGCGTTATGGCCGAAATAATCTGATTCGCGCCCTGAGCTTTCAGTTCAAATTTGACGTGTTGTCCTACTTTTAGGCCAACTAACAACTGAGGATTAGCCACCTTAAATCCCATGTTCATTGCGGGCCAATGGAGTTCTTTAATGGCTTGATGATATAGGGTAATCTTACCTGCTTTGACATCCATGCTTTTAATCACACCGACGCCGTGCACAGCTTGAGCATCAGCAGATGATTTCATGTTCATCCCGTTCATGCTGTCGCCAGCCAGAACCGATAACGAAGCACTCAGCATGAGTGTGGTTAAAACGGTCACCATCAACTTATTCATCGCAATATCCTCATCAACAATAGAAAAACAATAGGGAAACAACATCAGGCTTTATCAGCTCGATAAGACCTTCTGCGCAGCAAACGATACGCAGCAGGAATCACAAACATCGACAATAACGGCGCAGTAATCATGCCGCCGACCATCGGCACGGCAATTCGACTCATGACCTCTGAGCCTGTACCACTGCCCACAAGAATCGGGATCAAACCCGCAAGAATCACCGCAACGGTCATCGCTTTGGGGCGAACGCGAAGCACCGCACCCGCACGAATCGCATGGTCCAACTCGGGTTCACTCAGCAAGTGATTTTCGGATTTAGCCTCGGCACTGGTAATGGCTTGCTTAAGGTAAAACAACATCACCACCCCAAATTCGGCCGACACCCCAGCCAGTGCAATAAATCCCACCCCTGTTGCCACCGACAGGTTATAACCCGCCAGATAGAGAAACCAAACACCGCCGACCAAAGCAAACGGCAACGTTACCATAATCATCACCGCATCTTGGATGTCTTTAAAAATCAAATACAGCAGAACAAAGATAATCAGCAAGGTCACAGGAATAACCAACTTCAATCGGTCATTGGCGCGTTCTAAGAACTCGAATTGTCCTGAGTAGGTGATGCTCATGCCTGCTTTTAGAGACACTTGCTGGGTGACCGCTTCGCGCAGATCAGCAACGACGGACGACAAGTCGCGTCCACGGACATCGATATAGACCCAGCCCGTCAGTCGCGCATTCTCACTCTTGAGCATCGGTGGGCCGTCGTTGATCCTGATGTTGGACACGGTATCGAGTGTGATCTGTTGACCGCTCTTGGTCAGGATCGGTAGGTTGCGTAATCCTTCCAACGAGTCTCGAATCTCACGCGGATAGCGGATGTTGATGGGATAGCGCGCAAGCCCTTCAACAGTTTCACCGATATTTTCACCACCGACAGCGGTGGAAATGACGATCTGAACATCTGCAATATTGAGTCCGTAGCGTGCAGCCGCCGCCCGATCAATCGTCACATCGACATAGCGTCCACCGGTCAGTCGTTCCGCAAGCGCCGAACTGACCCCAGAGACTCCTTTGGCAATGTGCTCAATCGATTGTGTTGTTTGGTCTATATCGGCGAGATTGCTGCCCGACACCTTGATGCCAATCGGACTTTTAACCCCTGTCGCCAACATATCAATCCGATTCCGAATCGGTGGTACCCAGACATTGGTCAGTCCAGGCACTTGAACCACGCGATCCAGCTCTTTGACCAACTTGTCTGGTGTCATGCCTGCACGCCATTCAGAACGGGGTTTAAATTGAATGGTGGTCTCAAACATTTCCATGGGTGCAGGATCGGTGGCACTTTCGGCACGACCTGCCTTACCAAACACGGTCGCCACTTCAGGCACGGTCTTAATCAAGCGGTCAGATTGCTGTAACAGCTCGGATGCTTTGGCAACCGATAAGCTGGGCAGCGCAGATGGCATATACAACAAATCACCTTCGTCCATGGCAGGCATAAACTCACCGCCCAATCGACTGATCGGCCATAGACTGGTGAGTAAGATGATCAATGCCACCAGCAGTGTGGTCTTTGGACGGCGCAACACCACATCTAACATGGGACGGTAGATGCGGATTAAACCGCGGTTGAGCGGATTTTTCTGCTCGCTCGGCAACTTGCCGCGAATCAAATAACCCATCAGCACAGGCACTAAGGTAATCGACAAAATTGCCGCCCCCGCCATGGCATAGGTTTTGGTAAACGCCAGTGGCGCAAACAGGCGGCCTTCTTGCGCTTGCAGGGTAAAGATCGGAATAAACGACAAGGTAATAATCAGCAGACAAAAGAATAGTGTCGGCCCGACTTCACTGGCTGCGTTGGCAATGATGTGCCAACGCCTATCGCTCTGTAGCACTTGATCTGGGTGATCCTCCTGCCAAGCCTCGATATGCTTATGGGCATTCTCAACCATCACCACGGCGGCATCCACCATCGCACCAATGGCAATGGCGATCCCACCCAATGACATGATATTGGCATTAATGCCCTGATAATGCATGGCAATGAATGCGATTAAAATACCAATAGGTAAGCAAATAATGGCAACCAATGCCGAGCGAAAATGCCACAGAAAGAGGGCGCACACCAATGCCACCACAATAAACTCTTCCAACAACTTGTGACTGAGATGATCGACGGCACGATCAATCAATTGACTACGGTCGTAGGTGGTAACGATTTCAACACCCGCAGGCAGGCTGTTTTTAAGGTCATTCAGTTTGGCTTTGACTGCGGCAATCGTCTCACGTGCATTCTTGCCCGCGCGTAATACGATGACGCCACCGACCACCTCACCTTGACCATTGAGTTCTGCAACACCACGGCGCATTTCTGGCCCTAATTGAATGTTGGCAACCTGACCTAGCGTCACGGGGATGCCGTTGGCAGAGGTGTTGAGCGGAATGGTGCGAAAGTCATCCAGTGTTTGTAGATAGCCAGATGCACGCACCATATACTCGGATTCGCCCATTGCCAGTACCGAACCGCCGGTTTCTTGGTTGGCGTTTTGGATGGCATCAACGACCTGATTCAAGGGAATTTGGTATCCAGCCATTTTGATGGGGTCAAGTACCACTTGATACTGCTTGACCATTCCGCCAATACTGGCGACCTCGGCCACATTCGGCAGGCTTTTAAGCTCGTATTTTAAAAACCAATCTTGAATGCCACGTAGCTGCGACAGATCATGTTGCCCCGTTTTATCCACCAAAGCGTATTCATAGATCCAACCCACGCCTGTTGCATCAGGGCCGAGTGACGTCTTGGCGGATGGCGGTAAGCGACCTTGCAGTTGATTGAGATATTCCAGCACCCGTGAACGCGCCCAATACAGATCAGTGCCTTCATCAAAAATCACATACACAAAGGAGTCGCCGAAGAATGAATAGCCACGGACTGTCTTGGCGCCAGGCACGGACAACATGGTGGTGGTTAACGGATAGGTCACCTGATTTTCAACCAGCTGCGGGGCTTGACCGGGATAGCTGGTACGAATAATCACTTGTACATCGGATAAATCTGGCAGTGCATCAATCGGCGTATTCTTGACCGCCCAGACTCCCCACACGGTGATAAATAAAGCCGCGAACAGCACCAAAAAGCGATTGGCAATCGAGCCTCGAATCATGCGGGCAATCATGGCTGATGGCCTGACATTGAGCGGTCTGTGGTTTTCGCCAAGCCAGCAATGACATAATCATCTTGAATCTGATTAAAGCCAAACTTGACCTGATCACCTACTTTGATACCTGAGGACATCTTTGCATCAGGCAATTTAAAGCTCATGGTCATTGCACCCCAACCGATGGCGGGGATAGGATGATGAGACAGGATAATCTCGTCAGCAGTCATTGACTCGACTGTGCCGATGCCTTGATAACTGGCGGCTGTTGAAGGCGTCATCTTTTGTGGCGTAGATTTGCTGCTGTTCATTTGCGCGAGCACGCCTTGCAAACTGGCTTCGGAATCAATCAAGAATTGACCCGACGTCACCACTTTCTGACCTTCCTGTAGGCCGTTTAAAATAGCGATTTGACCATTTGCTGCTTGTCCAAGGTCGACTTGCACAGGCTGGAATCGACCACCCTCCAGTGCCAGAATGACCACATTGCGCGTGCCTGTACGGATGACCGCTTCTTCAGGGATGAGTAACTGAGTTTGTTTTTTGCCCGTCTGCAATTGAACTTGGGCAAACATGCCGAGTCTTAATTGACCATTACGATTGGGTAATTCAATCCGCACCCGCAGGGTTCGACTGTCCAGATTGAGGTCAGGCAAGATCGCAATCACTTTGCCATGAAAATCTTCACTGGGGAATGCCGTCAATTGCGCAACGATCATGCT
>JBBKWW010000188.1:0-7360 GCA_037969155.1 Moraxellaceae bacterium | reverse complement strand
CCACCCATGCCGATCATCAGCACACGGGCGGATTTTAATTTAAGCTGTGCCGCCATATCCCAGTCTGGTAGCAGGATTTGGCGGCTATAGCGCAGTAACTCGGCATCGCTAAAGGGTTCGTTTTGCATGCTAACTCAGATATATATTGGTCGGTTTGCTCAGTATATCGGCAAATAGCTTGGTATTCCTTGAAAAGTAGCTATTGCAGCATGGCAGGATTTAAAAGATGTCATTGTGTAAATGCATACTAAAAGATACACTTAAGACTATTACCAAGCCAATCGATCCTATATACACAGCATCAAACAGCCCTCTGAATTTAGAGAAATGAGTCATGGCAAACCGAAAAAAGCATGCAAGTGACGATGAGGAAAATACCATATCATTGATTGAAGGCTGGACTATTTTTTTTACTGTGATTGGCATCATTCCTTGGACTATTTTTTGCATAAATACTGTACTACCAGCACTTGGTATCAGCTCGATTCCTATGGGATTTGCAGTCATTTTAGCAATAGGCCCACCAATCCTGCTTTGGAGAGCGATTGTGTGGATTAGCGAACTCAAATCTGACTCGTAGCAGCGCCGCAAGCCGCTGCAGAATAACTTCCCAATGTCACTCGTTCATTGCCGCCATAATCACGCAAGGTCTCGACCTGTACAAAACCAGCCTGCACAAACAACTCGCGCACGGCCAGCCCCTGATCGTAGCCATGCTCAACCAGCAGCCAGCCCGACTCCAGCAAATGCTGCCCTGCCCCCACCACGATCTCCGCTAGATCCGCCAGCCCATGCTCTGCTGCGGCCAACGCCGTGATTGGTTCGTGAGTTAGATCAACTAAATGCGCATCATCTGGATCAATATACGGTGGATTACTCACGATCAGGTCAAACACTTCGTCATCAGCTAACACTGTAAACCAAGAACCATGACGGAACTCACAACTGCTTAGGCTATTTTTGATCGAATTAGAACGCGCAACCGCCAAAGCCGCCGCCGAAAAATCACTCGCCACTACTTGCCACGCTGGACGCTCACTGGCCAGTGACAAGGCAATCGCCCCACTGCCTGTGCCCAAATCCAACACGCGGCCTTGTGCAGCGGTCATCCGTGTCAATGCCGCCTCAACCAAGCGTTCGGTATCAGGACGCGGAATCAAGGTATCGGACGTGACATTCAGTAATAATGTCCAAAATTCCTGCTCGCCCAGCACATAAGCCAACGGCTCACCGCTGTATAAACGAGTAATGGTCGTTTGATATTGAGAGACTTGATCATTGCTTAGGCTAAGATCTGGCCACGTGCGTAAAAACGCAGTGTTTTTGCCAAGTAAATGCAATAGCACCGCCTCAGCATCACGCTTTTCAAGGCTTACCGATACTCCACTTAGGCTATTTTTTTGATCATGCATCGCCCATGCGATGGCTTCAGTCAGGGTCATCCGCCATTGTCCTGTGCCAACTGCGCCAACTGATCAGCCTGATACTCGCGATGCAAGGCATCCAGCAATTCAGCCAAATCACCCTGCATCACCGCGTCGAGCTTATACAAGGTGAGGTTAATCCGATGATCAGTCATCCGACCTTGTGGGAAGTTATAGGTGCGAATCCGCTCAGAGCGATCACCTGAACCAACCAAATCACGCCGCATAGTGGCAGTTTCGGCGTTTTGTTTGTCGCGCTTGGCCTGCTCAATGCGTGACACCAGCATTTTCATAGCCCTGTCACGGTTCGCGTGTTGGCTACGCTCTTGCTGACATTCGACCACCGTCCCCGTCGGAATATGGGTAATCCGAATCGCCGAATCCGTTTTGTTAATATGCTGCCCACCTGCCCCGCTGGCACGGAAGGTATCGACACGCAAATCAGCCGAATTGATTTCGACCGGAACATCTTCGTCGGCCTCAGGCATGATCGCGACAGTACAGGCTGAGGTATGAATCCGCCCTTGGGCTTCGGTTTCTGGTACACGTTGTACTCGATGTGCACCTGATTCAAACTTAAAACGACCATACACCCCATCGCCTTCGATACGGCTAATCACTTCTTTATAGCCGCCATGCTCACCGAAGTTTTCTGATAAGATTTCGACACGCCAGCCCATTTTTTCGGCATGGCGACTATACATACGAAATAAATCACCCGCAAAAATCGCGGCTTCATCGCCGCCAGTACCTGCGCGCACCTCTAGAAAAGCGGCATTGCGATCATTTGGATCTTTAGGAATCATCAGCAGATTCAAGTCAGCCTCAAGCCGCTCAAGATCAGCGCGGGCTTGTGTGGCTTCTTCATCAGCCATTTCACGCAGTTCAAGATCCATGCGCATCAGCTCAGCAGTTTCTAGATCTTGTTCTGCTTGCCGATAGGCCGCCCATACAGCGACCATGCTCTCCAAATCACTACGCTCACGTGACAATGCCCGATAGCGTTTATTGTCATTAATGATGTCTGGATCAGACAGCAGTGCGGTCAGTTCTTCAAAGCGATCAGATAATTGATCAAGGCGTAGACGTAATGAGGCTTTCATGATTCGATGTTCCAACAACAATCAAACCCCAACCCAGAACAAGGATTGAGAATGGGGCGATAGTGTGCCACCAAGCCGACGGACACGCAAACGCAACACAGCGCCAGTATTCACCGATGAACCTGACCCAATCATACCAAGCCATACCAGACTACCGCCAAACTCGCTCAAATCATCATATTCAGCACATATTTGTCGCCTCATGATTGGTTAAGGTGCAGACATACGGTCACTACCGCCATAACATGCAGGAGAATTACCATGAATACACGAGAGATCATGACTTCAAGCCGATGGCTTGCGCCCATGTTTGCACTCAGTCTAGCACTCAGTGCAACCAGCCATGCCGGTGAAACTGAGCGCACGGCTGCGGCAGGCGCACTCGGTGGCGTGATTGGCGCGACGGTAGGTCAGCAAATCGGTGGCCAAACAGGCGGCATGATCGGTGCAGGCATTGGCGCGGGTGCAGGTGGCGCGGTTGCCAGCAGCAACAAAGATCAACGCCAAGCAGCGGCGATTGGTGGGCTACTCGGTGGCAGTGCGGGGTATAGCGTTGGCAGTAGCACCAATACCGCATATGGCGGCCAAGTTGGTGCAGCGGTCGGTGGCGCGGGTGGGGTGGCACTCGGCAGTAAAATTGCCGAAGCGCGTGCTGAAGATCGTGCCCGCGACGAACAGATTCGGATCACTGAGCAACGCAGAATTGAGCGGCAACAACGCAGCAGCTATCGCCCTGTCCACACACAACAACAAGCCAAACGGCACAATCACGGCCAATCGGTCAGTGCACGTCATCAACATCACAAACACGACAAACACGACAAACATCACAAACACGACAAACATCACAATCATCGCTAGGCTCTGAATGCTCAATAAAAAGCCCTCAAATGAATGAATCGAGGGCTTTTTATTCAGCGATTTTTGTGAAAATCTCAGCGCCAATAATCATCCGGTGGCGGTGGCAACTCTGCCAAGGTCGAACGCAAGCCATCAGACCATTGTTTTTGAATCATCGAAAAATACGGGTCATTTTCGTACAGGCGGCGACCTTCCGGAAAATCAAAACTATCTTTGCGATAGACCAACAAATCCAATGGCATCCCGACTGATAAGTTAGAGCGAATGGTCGAGTCAAACGAAATCAACGCACAACGCAATGCCTGATCTAGTGTGCTGTTATAATTTAAGGCACGATCAAGGATTGGTTTGCCATATTTACTTTCACCGATTTGAAAGTATGGCGTGTCGGAGGTCGAGGAGATAAAATTGCCTTGTGGATAGATATTATACAGCTCAACAGGCTGGCCTTTAATCTGCCCACCCAACAAGATCGAACTGGAAAACTCATAGTCATCGCTTTTGGACAGAGATGCTGTACGACGCATCACTTCACGCATCACCTCACCCACCAAACTGGCCGCCTCAAACAAGGTTTCAACATTGTTTAGATGCTTTCCGAGATCGGCTTGAATATGGTGAAATAGCTGGGTCACTACCGCTTGCGACGTCGCCAAATTACCAGCGGTTTGCATCACAATCAGGCGTTCACCTGGTACGCCAAATCGATATAGCTTACGAAACGTCGCAATATGATCGACCCCCGCATTGGTGCGGGAATCACTGACAAAAATCAGCCCTTCCTCAAGGCTCATCGCCACACAATAAGTCATGTTGTTGTGTTCCAAAAAATGCGCAACCGCAAGGCGCGGTACAGCGCAGAGTACGAGGCCATGTCGACGACTGGCTTGGTGCGATGCACAGCATAACCGACATGGCCGATACTTTTATATCGGCTAAGCTAAAATCTTACACCAGTCATCAGGACAAACTGGGTAATACCTGCACCAAGGTGTCCATCGACTCATTACCACCACCTTGACGCATGCCCCGCACTGGTGCTGCATCCAAATAATCCCGCCCAATCGCCAGTTGTACATGCTGTTTTGGGGTAAACATTTGGTTGCTCACATCAAAGCAATACCAACGACCATCCAGCCACACTTCTGCCCACGCGTGACTGGCCAAATGTGTCGTATTCGAGGTATACAGGTAGCCTGAGACATAACGCGCCGCCAGCTGCTGTTCACGCACACAAGCTAGAAACACATGGGTATGGTCTTGGCACACACCATGACCCATTTCAAAGGCATCAGCCGCCTTGGTCACCACGCTGGTCGAACCCGGCGTATAAGGCATTTTGGCAATAATGGCTTCAGACAGCTCGATCAAGCCATGCCGATCAAGCCGCTTCAGATTCTCAGCAGTAAATGCCTTTAATGCTTCGTCCGCCTCAGTCAGTTCAGTTTCAGCCAAAAACAATTCAATCGGCAAATGTCGATCTTCGATGGAATCGGCCTGTTCATCAATCTCAACTGTACCTTGTGCCATGATCAATAGATCCTGATGCGGCTGCTGCATGCTCAGGCTCGTCCATAGATTACCAAAGCCATCAGGTTGCGTGTGTGTGCTACCCGGCGCCGCCAACTGCCAATTCAACACCTTCTGATTGCTTAAATTTGGTGGATTTAAACGTAAATACTGCACACTACGGCGAACCATACGGTCATAACGATAAGTTGTTTGATGATTGATCAAGAGCTTCATGCTGATCCCTCCACAAATGCCAAATGCAAACGATCACATACGCTATATAAACGCCCAACGTTAGGCTGTTCGACCAATTGCGCCACCAATTCAACCTGTAACTGCCATTCTGGCAGCGGCAATTGTTGCGCGACCTGCAACAGTTGATCAGCGGCTGGCTGTACTGGCGTATGTAAACGCAGCGCCATGTCAACCGACTCAACTGCACGGCCCAGTTGCCAAAACACCCGTGCTATCGAATCCAACTGCTGCAACTGTGTCGTCGCCTGCATCAATAAATCACAAACACACGCATCTGCTTGATCACGCTGCCGCCATAATGCATTAAAAGCTTCGAACACCTGACGCGGTAAAATCCCACGCACCGACTGAATATTATCCTGAATCACCGCTAAATTACTTGGTAGCGACCCTGCACGATCTGGATCATGCAATGCCACCAATAGCGTCTCGATATTCCACGCCGACGAGCTGAATGAGTTTGCATAGGCCAAGGCCTGTGCATCATCCTCAAACGGCAATAACTGACATAACGACTCGACACGCAACATATAGCGACCGAGCCAATATAAACCTGAGGCTGCTGACAACGTTAACATCATGCGATCACCTCCGCAGCTTGCTGCGCCGCCTGTTCTGCCATCTGGGCACTGGCTTCCACATCCAAAATCCAAGTATCTTTAATGCCGCCGCCCTGTGACGAATTCACCACCAAAGATCCTTCAGTCAGCGCGACCCGAGTTAAGCCACCGGGTACGATCCGCACCTGATCAGGACTGGCCAACACAAATGGCCGTAAGTCAATATGACGTGGTGCTATCCCCTCAGCCACCAATGTTGGGCAAACTGACAGCGCCAACGTCGGCTGTGCAATATAACCTTCTGGATTGGCCAATAATCGCTGCCGGAAATCTGCCAACTCAGCTTTGGTCGCCTTAGGACCAATCAACATGCCATAACCACCAGAGCCCTGCGCCTCCTTGACCACCAATTCAGGCAAGTGCGCCAACACATACGATAAATCTTCTTTTTTGCGGCATTGCCACGTCGGTACATTGTGCAAAATTGGTTTTTCTCCCAAATAAAAATCAATCATTTGATCGACATACGGATACACTGACTTATCATCCGCTACGCCAGTACCCGGTGCATTGGCAATCACCACCCCACCCGCACGATACGCAGACATTAAGCCGGACACACCCAGCATCGCATCAGGCCGAAATGCCAGAGAATCCAAAAACGGATCATCAATGCGCCGATAAATCACATCGACCCGCTTCGCACCTGTCACAGTACGCATAAACACCCGCGTGCCATCGACATACAAGTCACTGCCACTCACCAACGGCACACCCATTTCACTGGCCAAAAACGCATGCTCATAATAGGCACTGTTAAACCGACCTGGCGTCAACACCACGATTTGTGGATTATCTGCGTCACTACACTCCAGTAAGGTTTGCTTCAGCAATTGTGGATAATCCTGTACCCCGAGGATTTTTTGGCAGGTAAACATATGTGGCATGAGCTGTTCACTAATCCGTCGCCCTTCTAACATATACGACACACCTGACGGCGTGCGTAAATTATCTTCTAGCACACAATAATTGCCGTCACCATCACGTACCAAGTCAATACCACTGACTTGTGCGTACACTTGACCTGGTAAGCTTTTACCCAACATCCATGGCTGAAAACAGTCATTTTTCATGATCTGCACGGCAGGAATAATGCCCGCTCGAATAATATTTTGTTGATGGTAAATGTCATGCAAAAATGCATTTAGGGCACGAATGCGTTGCGCACAACCCGACTCTAAAATCTGCCACTCCTTGGTATTAATAATCCGTGGAATGATATCAAATGGAATCACGCGCTGTGTATTCAATGCATCGCTATACACGGTGAAAGTAATACCAGCCTTATAAAAATGCTCAAGCGCATCGCCATTCAGCTGTTCTAGACGATCTGCACTCTGTTGTGACAACCAACGCATCATTTCGGTGTAACGTGGTCGAACCTCACCGGACTCCCACAACATTTCGTTGTAAAACTTACTTGGCGCGGTCAAGATCGGCACAGTGTCAGCCGCTTGATCTAACGGGGCGGATAAACGTGTATTGTTGATCATCATAACGCCTCAATAAAAACCCAATTTTCAATGTGTATCAATTACTATGCAAAGCCGATACCAGCTTTCAACCTTTTCGCACTAAATCCTGC
>JBBKWW010000187.1:0-2967 GCA_037969155.1 Moraxellaceae bacterium | reverse complement strand
CATGATTCATAAAGCACATCGTCCAAAAGCCAGTTTACACATATGTGAATCAACCATCCTGTATATCAGTTTGAAAGCCAGCCTATTTTTGCACAGATCCTGTCTATATAGACAGTCATGCAGTAGCGAAACACCTGTCATTTTACCGTCATTTGCATGTCACCAAGTCGTCATCGAAACGTCAGGCGACTGTCACTTGGGCAACCTAGCATGTGGAGACGTTAATCGCGCCTATTCCACGCCATCGCTAGGATAAAATCATGACCGAGCAGCAGTTACCCGTTGAGCATGTCGAAGACTCTAATACTTCGAGCAACCCACATTTTAACGAAATTCTAAACGCCCAAATCAATCGCCGCAGTGTGTTGCGCGGTGGAGCAGGCATGACTGCCGCCATGATGCTGGGTGGTTTAGGCTTGGTCGGCTGTAGCAGCGATGATGATGCGGTCGTGGCCACACCAGTCACACCTGTACCAACAGCGCCAGTTTTGCCGAAGACATTAGGCTTTAAGGCTGTGCCACATAGCTTGGCGGATCAAGTGATTGTACCTGAAGGGTATCAGGTACAAGTGTTTATTCCAATGGGTACACCGCTGGTATCTTGGTTGCCGGATTGGAGTGACGACGGCTTACAGTCGGGCGAATCATTTCAATATCGGGTCGGCGATAACCATGACGGCATGCACTTTTTTGGTCTAAAAAATGGCAAGTTTGATTCGACTGTATCGACTCACGGTTTGCTGGCGATTAACCACGAATATGTCAACTCGTCCTACCTGAATCCGCTGGGATTTTTCTCTAAAGATGATGTGACTGCACCGGCCTATCGTAACCGTGTGCGCTTAGCCAACGACGTGCGTCGTGAAGTTAATTGTCATGGCGTGTCAGTGATCGAAGTAAAGCGTGATGAGCAAGGTCAGTTTAGCGTGGCCAAAGACTCGGTGTATAACCGCCGCCTGACCAGTGCCACCGAGATGAAGCTTGAGGGCGTTGCTGCTGGTTCAGACTGGATGAAAACCAAATATGATCCAGCTGGTCTAAAAACCCGTGGCATCAATAATCAGTGTGGTAGTGGTTGGTCACCTTGGGGCACGTTCCTGACTACCGAAGAAAACTGGGTCGGCGCATTTGCACGCGGTGAAGATCAAGCCATGATTGGTGCGGATCTACATCAGGCACTGGCACGCTATGGCATCAAGGAAAACTCGCGCAGCCGCTATTACTGGAACACGCCAAGCGATGCCGAAGGCATTATCGCTGACGAGTTTAGCCGCTGGGATATTACTGCGACTGCCGAAAAAAATGCCACACAAGACTACCGTAATGCGATCTATACCTTTGGCTATATTATCGAGATTGACCCGTTTAGCCCCAATACGACTGCTGTAAAGCGCACCTCACTGGGTCGCTTTGCCCACGAAAACATCTCTTATGCCCCAGTTAAAGCGGGTCAGCCGGTGGTGTTTTATTCGGGTGATGATGCACGCGGAGAATACGTCTATAAGTTTGTGTCTAAAGCAGTCTGGGATGCAAAAGACGTCAACGGTGGTGTCGCAGCAGGTGCAAAATATCTAAACGAAGGCAAGCTGTATGTTGCCAAATTTAACGCAGATGGCAAGGGTGTCTGGGTTGAGTTGAGCATCAGCAATCCTTTGATTGCCAACGCAACCAACTTTTCGTTCAAGACTCAGGCAGACGTTGCGGTGTTTACCCGCTTGGCGGCTGATGCGGTCGGCGCAACCAAAATGGATCGTCCAGAGTGGGTCGATGTTAGCCCAGTCACTGGCGAAACCTACCTGACACTGACCAATAATCGCAGTACAGAACGCCCTGCCCAATACCCACTGGATGCCGCTAACCCACGTAACTATGATTTGAATGGCGATGGTTCACTAGACGGTAACCCGAATGGTCATATCATCCGCTGGCGCAGTGACAACGACAACCATAGCGCGACTGGCTTTACATGGGATGTCTATGCATTTGGCGCACCGCACAACCACCCCGCCAACCTGTCCGGCCTGACCAAAGACAATGACTTCTCGAGTCCAGATGGCCTGTGGTTTGATCCGACTGGCGCACTGTGGGTACAAACCGATGATGGTGCGTATACCGACACCACCAATTGTATGATGTTGGTCGCCTTGCCGGGTCAAGTGGGGGATGGTGCCAGTATGCAGGTCGGTGATGTCACGACTTATATGGGCAGTAAACCAACCGCTAGCAATCTGATTCGTTTCTTGGTTGGACCGGTCGAGTGTGAGATTACTGGTATTACTTTCACGCCTGATATGAAGGCGGTATTTGCCAACATTCAGCATCCAGGTGAGGATGGCAGTCGCGCTGCACCGAGCAGTCACTGGCCTGCCTCGCAGACCAATGCCACATCAATTCGTTTGCCACGTTCGGCGACAGTCATTGTGACTCGTAAAGACGGCAAAGCCCTACTTGATCCAATGAGCTAAGCTAAAAACAACCGCAGGGAAGCGGATTATGTGTGATTAACGCCTGTCTTTGACGGGCGTTTTTTTATCAGTTTCGCCGTAAAACGCTGCCGTTTAGAGCCGAGATGTAAGACGGCCATTCGCATCTGGTGGTATTGCCACTGCATGTCAATGTGCTTTGGTGGCGTTAGGACAAATACCAGCGTTCGACACCGACTTGATGCAGTGCAAAGCGTGCCTGATAATCCGGCTGCCACTGCTCATGTTCAATCGCCGCCCGCAGCAAAAAGTCCAGCAGCGTCCAATGTCGCCGCAGCACCCGCCGTAAGCGATGCGGTAACACCGGATGAAACAAGCCCAACCGATCAAACAACTGACGTGGATTTTTGCGCAACCATAACCATGAGCCCATCTCTAAGGTAAACGGCAACAATAACGCGCCGTCGTCCTGCCGCGCCTCATCATATAAATAATCCCACAAGTCGCCGTGCGTGGTGTAATTGATGCTTTGCGGTTCCATCCG
>JBBKWW010000186.1:0-3232 GCA_037969155.1 Moraxellaceae bacterium | reverse complement strand
AGCTCACCAGCGGCATAGCCCTCGGCATGAATGTATGAAATTTCTTTGAGCTTTAAAGCTCCTTCGAGTGCAATCGGATATTCGATGCCACGACCTAAAAATAAAGCATGGCGTTTTTCAGTAAACGCATGTGACATCTGCTCAATCTGTGGATCCAGTGCCAGCGTGGCTTGTACCAAAGTAGGAAGCTGCCACAGTTGTAACACCGTGGCCGCAATCTGATCTTGACTGAGCCGCTGTTGCACCTGTGCCACCTTGAGCAGCAGAAGCTTGAGAGCAACCAACTGGGTAGTAAACGCCTTGGTCGAGGCCACACCAATCTCAGGCCCTGCTTCAGTCAGTAGATGTAAGTGGGTTTCGCGCACCAAAGACGAGGTCGGCACGTTACAAACTGCAAGGCTAAGCACCCCGTGAATCTGTTGCCGCTGAATATCGCGTAAGGCAGCCAGCGTGTCGGCAGTTTCGCCAGATTGCGAGATACACACCAACAGCGTATCCGCACTCACCACCGCATCACGATAGCGAAACTCACTGGCAATCTCGACCTGACACGGTAAGCGTAGTAATTGCTCACACCAGTATTTTGCGACTAGACCCGCATGATAGCTCGTGCCACACGCAATAATTTGCAGTTGCTTCACACCTTGCAGTAATTGATTGCCACGACTTAAAAACTCTGGCCGTAATCCTTGCTGACTCAAACACGCAAATAAGGTGCGATGAATCGCTTCTGGCTGCTCATAAATTTCTTTCAGCATGTAATGCTTAAACTTGCCTTTGTCGGCATTGGTGACGCTAGCATCGAGTTCATGCGACTGCCGTTGCACCAACTGTCCAGCTTGGTAAATCTCAACCTGCGTGCAGCTCAGACGCACCACGTCTTGCTCTTCCAAATAAATAAAGCGATTGGTCACTGGTAGCAAAGCCAGCTGATCTGAGCCGATAAAGTTTTCACCGATACCTAGACCGACGACCAAGGGCGATCCTGAACGGACTGCAATCAGCTCATCTGGCTGGTCAGCACTGATCACACCCAGCGCATACGCGCCTTGCAATAACGGCATGATCGCTTGTACCGCTTGTAGTAGATCACCACTGTGCTGATACGCCCGATGAATCAAATGCGCCGCCGCTTCGGTATCGGTTTGTGAGCTGAACACATAGCCTTCGGCTTGCAACTCGGCCTTTAATTCCTGGTAATTTTCAATGATACCGTTATGCACCACCGCAATCGTGCCAGAGGTATGCGGATGCGCATTGGCTTGGGTCGGCTCACCATGTGTCGCCCAACGAGTATGCGCGATGCCCAGACTGCCACGCAGCTTTTGCTGCTGCACCGCTGCGGCTAGCACAGCGACTTTACCGACCTGACGCTCCCGAATCAGCTGCTGCTGATCGACTAGCACCAGACCAGCGGAATCATAACCACGATATTCCAGCCGTTTTAAGCCTTCGACCAACACTTGCGCCAAGTTGCGCTCTGCAATTCCACCGACGATGCCACACATAGACGTTATTGACCTTTAGTTGGACGTTGATAATTGGCAATTTGCCGCTGAGTGCCGCGTGCAACGGCAAGGCTTTCGGCGTCAACTGATTTGGTAATCACCGAGCCTGCACCAATCGTTGCGCCATCACCGATACTGACAGGTGCGACCAGTGAACTGTTGGAGCCAATAAACGCACGCTCCCCAATAATCGTCTGGTGCTTACGCGCTCCATCATAATTACAGGTAATCGTGCCCGCCCCGATATTACTACCTGCACCCACCACAGCATCACCGAGATAAGCCAAATGATTGGCTTTGCTGCCACGACCAATTCGGCTGTTTTTGACCTCGACAAAATTACCGATATGCGCGTCATCGGCCAATTCAGTACCCGGTCTGAGCCGCGCAAATGGCCCTACCATCGCATTTGCACCGATGGTCACGTCATCCAACACGCTATACGGCTGCACTTGTGTACCGGAACCAATCCGTGCATTTTTCAGAATACAGCCCGCGCCAATGCTAACGCCATCGCCCAGATAGCAGTCGCCCTCGATGATCACATTGATATCAATCAACACATCCTGCCCGACCGATAACTGACCACGTAAGTCAAAGCGTGTAGGATCCAACAAAGTCACGCCTGACTGCAATAATTGCTCAGCCTGATACTGCTGAAAACGCCGCTCCAACCCCGCCAACTGGCGCCGATCATTGACACCCTCTATCTCAAACTCATGGGAGGGCTGAATACTGCCAATCACCAATCCCTCTGCCGCCGCCATCGCCACGATGTCGGTCAGATAATATTCTGCTTGGGCATTTTGATTCGACAGCTTGGGCAGCCAGCGATGCAGTAAGGCATTGTCAACGCAATAAATACCCGTATTGACTTCACTAATCTGCAATTCGGCAGTAGTCGCGTCTTTTTGCTCAACGATACGAGTGATCAAGCCTTGCTCACGCACAATTCGCCCATAACCACTGGGATGCGCCAGTTGTTGCGTGATCATCGCGATACCGGACTGTGCGGCGGCCTGTAGACGCTTTAAGGTTGCTGGCTGTACCAACGGCACATCACCATACAAAATCAAGCTGTGACCATCCGTCGGCAACACTGGCAGCGTGACCTGTACTGCATGCCCTGTACCCAATTGCTCAGCTTGCTCAACCCAACTGATCGCCTGATCTTTAAAAATCGCTTGCACCTGTGCGCCACCATGGCCGTACACCACAATGGTACGCTCGGCCTGCAACTGCTGCGCACACTGCAACACATGTGCCAGCAACGGACGACTGGCCAGCGGCTGCAATACTTTGGGCAACCGCGAGTTCATGCGAGTGCCTTTACCTGCGGCTAAAATAATCACCGTTAATGTAGTCATGATTTGAATCTACCTACCTTGCTGTTAATCCATATACCAACAGCAGCAGCGCCCCTGCCGCCATGACACCCGCCACCAAGTCGTCTAGCATAATGCCAAAACCGCCGTGTACTTTGGCATCTAGCCAACTGATTGGCCACGGTTTCAACACATCAAAAAACCGAAACAAGCCAAAGGCTGCCACCACCCACAACACACTCGTCCAGCTCCAGCCCGTCAGCAGATTAAAATAAATCAGTGGCAATAGTGCAATCGACTGTCCCGCAAACTCATCCCACACAATCCGACCATCATCATGCACGCCCATCAATCGCGCGGCCTTGTCACAAATCGGAATGCCGACCAGACTGATCACAG
>JBBKWW010000185.1:0-3234 GCA_037969155.1 Moraxellaceae bacterium | reverse complement strand
AGCTCACCAGCGGCATAGCCCTCGGCATGAATGTATGAAATTTCTTTGAGCTTTAAAGCTCCTTCGAGTGCAATCGGATATTCGATGCCACGACCTAAAAATAAAGCATGGCGTTTTTCGATAAACGCATGTGCCATCTGCTCGATCTGTGGCTCTAGTAATAGCGTTTTTTCAATAAGATCGGCTATTTGCCAGAGTTGCTTCAAAGTAGCAGAAATTTGATCTGCGCTTAACAAATTCTGCGCTTCAGCAATCCTAAGCAATAAAAGCTTAAGTCCAACCAATTGTGTGGTGAAGGCTTTGGTTGAAGCAACACCGATCTCAGGGCCAGCACTGGTGAGCAAATGTAAATCGGTTTCTCGAATTAGTGATGAGGTTGGTACATTACACAATGCCAAACTGACCAAGCCACTAATTTTCTGGCGCTGAATATCTCGTAAGGCAGCCAGTGTATCGGCGGTTTCACCAGATTGCGAGATACACACCAGTAGAGTGTCGGGACTGACCACTGCGTCGCGATAACGAAACTCACTGGCGATATCGACCTGACAGGGCAGGCGCAATAACTGCTCATACCAATACTTTGCAACCAGACCGGCATGATAGCTGGTACCACAGGCGATAATTTGTATCCGTTTAATATGAGCTAAACCCGAGCCGCTTTGTAAAAACTCAGGTCTTAAATGCTGTAACCGTACATATAGAGATAAGGTGCGACGAATTGCATCCGGCTGCTCATAGATTTCTTTCAGCATGTAATGCTTAAACTCACCTTTGTCGACATTGGTGATGCTGGCATCAAGTTCGTGCGACTGGCGCTCTACCAATTGTCCAGCTTGATAGATCTCTATTTTATCTCTTGTGAGACGTACCACGTCCTGCTCTTCCAGATAAATAAAGCGATTGGTCACAGGTAACAACGCCAATTGATCTGAACTGATAAAATTTTCACCAATGCCCACACCAATGACAAGAGGCGAACCTGCACGGACTGCAATCAGTTGATTTGGGCGTTTGGCGCAAACAACGCCTAATGCATACGCACCATGTAGTAAGGGCAAGATGGACTGTACAGCACTCAACAGACAAGGCTCTGACTGTAACTCACTGGCACGATGAATTAAATGTGCAACCACTTCAGTATCAGTTTGAGAGCTAAAGATATAGCCTTCAGCCTGTAGCTCAACCTTGAGCGCTTGGTAGTTTTCAATAATACCGTTATGCACCACTGCAACAGAGCCGGAAACGTGCGGATGCGCATTTTCTTGAGAGGGCTCGCCATGCGTCGCCCAACGGGTATGTGCAATGCCAAGCGTGCCATGTAATTGGCGCTGACTCACTGCACTTTCAAGCACGGCTACTTTTCCAACCTGTCGCTCACGTACAATCTGATCATCTCCTAACAAAGAAATACCAGCCGAATCATAGCCACGATATTCCAGCCTTTTTAGACCTTCAACCAGTATTTGCGCCAAGTTGCGCTCTGCGATGCCCCCAACGATGCCACACATAGACTGCTTACCCTTTAATTGAACGTTGATAGTTTGCAATGTTGCGCTGTGTACCCCGCGCCACTGCAAGGCTGTCGGCCTCAACCGATTTGGTGATCACTGAGCCTGCACCAATCGTTGCACCATCACCGATGCTGATTGGGGCAACTAATGAACTGTTGGAGCCAACAAATACCCGCTCACCGATGATGGTCTGATGCTTGCGCGCCCCATCATAATTACAAGCGATTGTGCCTGCACCAATATTACTGTCTGCACCGATTACAGCATCACCCAAATAAGCTAAATGGTTGGCTTTGCTGCCACGGCCAATCCGAGTGTTTTTGACTTCGACAAAATTACCAATACGCACCTCATCGGCCAGTTCTGTACCAGGTCTTAAACGCGCAAATGGCCCCACCATTGCATTTGCACCAATGATGACATCATCCAACACACTATACGGCTGCACCTGTGTGCCGGAACCAATCCGTGCATTTTTTAGAATACAGCCCGCACCAATGCTAACGCCATCGCCCAGATAGCAGTCGCCTTCGATGATCACATTGATATCAATCAACACATCCTGCCCGACCGACAACTGACCACGCAAATCAAAGCGTGTAGGATCCAACAAAGTCACGCCTGACTGCAATAATTGCGAGGCCTGATACTGTTGAAAATGCCGCTCTAAATCAGCCAATTGGCGTCGATCATTGACGCCTTCTATCTCAAACTCATGGGTGGGCTGAAT
Organism: Moraxellaceae bacterium; assembly: GCA_037969155.1. GTDB lineage: Bacteria > Pseudomonadota > Gammaproteobacteria > Pseudomonadales > Moraxellaceae > JAYXXU01. The sequence goes on along the minus strand of JBBKWW010000185.1, from coordinate 990 downwards.
ACTGCCAATCGCAATCCCTTCCGCTGTCGCCATCGCCACAATATCGGTCAAATAATACTCTGCTTGGCCATTGTGATTGGATAGCTTGGGTAGCCAGCGATGCAATAATGCATTGTCAACACAATAAATACCCGTATTGATTTCGCTGATCTGCAACTCAGCATCGGTGGCGTCTTTTTGCTCAACGATACGAGTGATCAAGCCTTGCTCACGCACGATGCGACCATAACCACTGGGATCGGCCAGTTGTTGCGTGATCATCGCGATGCCAGACTGTGCTGCGGCCTGTAGACGCTTTAAGGTCGCAGGCTGTACCAACGGTACATCACCATACAAAATTAAGCTGTGACCCTCAGTGGGCAACACTGGCAAGGTGACTCGTACCGCATGCCCCGTGCCTAATTGTTCGGCCTGTTCGACCCAATGAATTCCTCGATCCGCAAAAGTCGTCTGCACCTGCGCACCACCATGGCCATACACCACAATGGTACGCTCGGCCTGCAACTGCTGCGCACACTGCAACACATGCGCCAGCAGCGGACGACTGGCCAGCCGCTGCAATGCTTTGGGCAAACGCGAGTTCATGCGGGTGCCTTTACCTGCGGCTAAAATAATCACCGTTAATGTAGTCATGATTTGAATCTACCTACCTTGCTGTTAATCCATATACCAACAGCAGCAGCGCCCCTGCTGCCATGACACCTGCCACCAAATCATCGAGCATAATACCCAAGCCACCGTGTACTTTAGCATCTAACCAACTGATCGGCCACGGTTTCAAGACATCAAATAGCCGAAATAGACCAAATGCAGCGAGTAACCAAAAACCACTATGCAGCGTCCAGCCAGCTATTAAATCCAGATAAATCAATGGCAATAGTGCAATCGACTGTCCCGCAAACTCATCCCACACAATCCGACCATCATCATGCACGCCCATCAATCGCGCGGCCTTGTCACAAATCGGAATGCCGACCAGACTGATCACAG
>JBBKWW010000184.1:0-10870 GCA_037969155.1 Moraxellaceae bacterium | reverse complement strand
TGATCTGGCGCACCTGCTTTTAAGTTACTGGCCAGTGTGTCTGCGTCGAGATGTTCAGCAGCTTCTTTTATGGCTTGGTTGCCGTCACTGCTGACTGGCTCTGCATCTGGATGCTCGATGCCGACAGGGACTTGTGGGAGATCTTGCTGGTTGCCTATCGGGCTGTTTTTTGAGTTTGCTCGCGGCTGAGAATCATTCATGGTATGGCTCCTTCATCAGTATGTCGTATTTAACCGATATCAATCTCTAGCATGCCAAAATCTATCTGGGACTGTGGATGCTTGCTGTTGTCAATCTGGCCGAGGACTGTAAGCCAATGATGCAAAATGTAAGAACTGGGGCGATCTGACCAGAGCCAACACACAAACCAGAGGCAACAAACAAACAGTGTCTTAGACATCGTAACGATAGATTTTTTGCTCTGCCTCTGAACCCTTAGGCTGCAACAACAGCGCTATAATTCCACACCATCCGAATTTATAGCGCGATTACCCGTGCATGACTAGAGGAACGCCGCTTTTTTAGCTATGATCGTAAGCCTTGCAAATTGGCTGGAGTGAAAGGGTGAAGTCTGTAAATCTGGCGATCTTAGGATTGGGCACAGTAGGTGTGGGCGCGTTACGTTTGCTACAAGACAACGCTGCCGAGATTACCCGCCGCACGGGTCGTGAGATTCGGATTACTCATGTCGGCAGCCGTCGGCCACGACCTGACCTACACCTCGACGGTATCGTCTGTAGTGACGACCTCATGTCGATTGTGCGTGCTGATGATGTAGACATCGTGATCGAAGTCATGGGTGGCATGACCGTCGCGCGTGACGTCGTGACCGAAGCCATCAAAAATGGCAAGCATGTGGTCACTGCCAATAAAGCCCTACTCGCCGAACATGGTAACGAGCTGTTTGCCTTAGCCGAACAGCACAAAGTCCATGTGGCCTTTGAAGCCGCAGTAGCGGGTGGTATCCCGATCATTAAAGTGATGCGTGAAGGCTTAGCCGCCAATAAGATCGAATGGCTGGCAGGCATCATCAATGGTACGGGCAACTTCATCATGACCGAAATGCGTGAAAAGGGTCGGCCGTTTAACGACGTGCTGGCCGAAGCGCAAGTGCTGGGTTATGCCGAAGCCGACCCAACATTTGATGTCGAAGGGATTGATGCTGCGCATAAGCTGACCATTTTGGCCTCAATTGCATTCGGCATTCCACTCCAGTTTGAGAAAGTCTACACCGAAGGCATTACCAAGCTGACCGCACAAGATGTTGAATACGCAGAACAACTTGGCTATCGGATTAAACATCTGGGTATCGCACGCCGCACGGCTGATGGTATTGAATTGCGGGTACATCCGACATTGATTCCAGAGCAATGCCTGATCGCCAATGTCAACGGGGTCAAAAACGCAGTCTTGGTACAGTCTGATGCGCTTGGCCCCACCTTGTATTACGGTGCAGGTGCAGGTGCAGGACCTACCGCTTCGGCTGTGGTCGCCGATGTGGTCGATTTAGTCCGCATGATGACTGCCGAAAGCGCCGGTGCGCATGTGCCGCATTTGGCCTTCCAACCCGACGCACTCAGTGACACGCCGATCTTGGCAGCTGATCAGATGACCACGGGCTATTATTTGCGGATTGATGCCGAAGATACACCAGGTGTATTGGCCGATGTCACGGGTATTCTCAGCCATGTAGGCATTAATATCGATGCGATTCTACAGAAGCCTGCGCATACCCATGGTCGAGTGCCAGTGGTACTGATTACCCAGCCCGTCCGTGAACAATGCATGAATCAGGCGATTGTTGCGATTGAAGCCTTGCAAGCCATCAATAGCCCCGTCATGCGAATTCGGCTTGAAACCCTAGATGGTTGATCGGATAGCGAATTGGCTTTTACCGGTATTTTTTAACCTATTTTTGGATGAATCTCATGTCAATCGCTAACACAAGCACAGGCAACACCCGCTACACGGGTCTGATCGAACGCTACCGTGATCGCCTCCCCGTGTCTGCCAACACGCCGATCATTTCATTGGGTGAAGGCAATACCCCACTGATTAAACTTAAAAACATCCCGCGCATCATCGGCAAAGATGTCGAGATTTATGTCAAATACGAAGGTCTCAACCCGACGGGTTCGTTTAAAGATCGTGGCATGACCATGGCCGTCACCAAAGCCGTTGAAGCGGGTAGCAAAGCCATTATCTGTGCCTCGACAGGCAACACCTCAGCAGCAGCAGCAGCCTATGCCGCCCGCGCGGGGATCAAGGCCTTTGTGTTGATTCCTGAAGGCAAAATCGCCATGGGCAAAATGGCGCAAGCCATGATGTATGGCGCGATCACCTTACAGATTCGCGGCAATTTTGATGATGGCATGCAACTGGTTAAAGAAGTAGCTGAGCAAGCACCGGTCACCATCGTCAACTCGATCAACCCGTTTCGTCTGCAAGGCCAAAAAACGGCTGCATTTGAGATCATCGAAGAGCTCGGTCGTGCGCCTGATTATCACGCGCTACCAGTCGGTAATGCGGGCAACATCACCGCACACTGGATCGGCTATAGCGAATCCGCGACGGCCAAAGGCGACAAAGTCACCGATAGTTGTAAACTGTGTGAAGGCAACTGCCAATTCACCGGTGAGCCCATCATCAGCAAAGACAGTCGCCCAAAAATGATTGGCTATCAAGCCTCTGGTTCAGCGCCGTTTATGCGCGGTGGCCCAGTCAAAGACCCCGAAACCCTCGCCACCGCGATTCGGATCGGTAACCCACAGAGCTGGACACAAGCGCATGCAGTGATGGCCGAGTCTGGCGGTTGGTTTGATGAGCTCAGTGATACGGACATCTTAGACACGCAGCGCATGCTGTCGATGTATGAAGGGATTTTTTGTGAGCCTGCTTCTGCCGCATCATTGGGTGGCGTGATTGCTGACCTGAAATCTGGCAAAATCCCAGAAGGCTCAGTCATCGTCTGTACCTTGACCGGTAATGGCCTAAAAGACCCTGACACCGCGATCAAACAATGCGCCGATGCGGTCATGCTGGGGATTGATGCGACCTTGGCTCAGGTTAAAGACGGTATTTTGAAAAACATGTAAGGTGATCACCCATTAAAAAGCCCTGATCGAATCAGGGCTTTTTGCATTTAGGCGAACATTAAAAGCGATTTTTTAACCATGTCAGAATTTGTGTGGCATCGCCAGTACGGCTCTGTGAGCTGTTTGCACCCATTAACACCACCACCGCTGGGCGGTTGTTGACGTTGGCTTGCATCACCACACAACGCCCTGCCTCGCGAATATAGCCTGTTTTTGACAAACCGATATTCCACTCGCCAGAACGCACTAAGCCATTGGTGTTATTCGCACTATAAGTGCGATTACCCAAGTCAAAGTTATACGACTGATAGGACGAGAACTGTCGAATCACACCATAACCATAGGCATGACTGACCAAGGCTGCCAAATCACGCGCCGAAGATACGTTGCGTGCATCTAAACCGGTTGGGTCGCCATAAAACATGCTATTCAAACTTAAAGCACGGGCTTTATTGTTCATTTCGCGCATAAACACGTCATAGCCACCCGGATAGCTACGGGCAAGGGCTTTGGCGGCTGGATTTTCAGACTTCATCAGTGCCATCAATAGCAGTTCGGCACGATTCAGAGTATCGCCGACGCGCAGCTTAGAGCTGGCGCGTTTGGGGCCGACAAAGTCACTTGGCACCAGTGTGATCGACTCCGCCATATTTAAGCGCGCATCAATGGTCACCATCGCGGTCATCAGCTTGGTAATAGAAGCAATCGGCAATGCCTCATCAGTGGCTTTGCCATATAAGACATCACCGGTCACTGCATCCATCACCACGGCCGAACGCGCGTTCAGACTCAAAGCCTCTTGCATGCGCTGCACGGTAGAACTGGCCAAGTTACTGCTCGTGGTACGCACGCGCTCAACCAAGGTCGTTACACTGCTGACAGGCAGATTACGCACATCGACTACGGGCTCATCCATGTCATCGTTCATGATCATCCGCGCTTCGTCGTCGCGACTGATTTCAGCACGGGCGTCTGCGGCAAAACTGGCCTGCGATGGCAAGACCATCAGCGTCAGACCTAACAGTAATAAGCAGCGATTCAAGACTGGACGAAACGAAGTTTTCATAGGGCATCCTGCTATCGGTTGAACGGGCAAACACATTACGGCATCATTTGCCGCACATCACGCCGTCACTAAAGGTGTATCTGTTTCAAGATTTACGCTAGGATGACGAAATAGCAACCTATTGTGCAAGCGTATTCACCATCATTAACAAAAAACTCGACTGATTGCAAAGGGAGTCACACTTGATTAAGGTATTAGTGGTCGATGATCACGAGTTGGTCCGCATGGGGATCTGCCGCATGCTGAGTGACACCAGCGATATTGAAGTGGTTGCTGCGGTCGATTCCGGCGAGGCAGCGATTGATTTGGTGCGTAAAAATCGTCCCGATGTGGTGCTCTTAGATGTCAATATGCCGGGCATCGGCGGCGTGGAAACCACTCGTCGCTTGTTACAATACGCACCTGAGCTACGCGTCTTAGCCGTCAGTGGTTTAGCCGAAGAGCCTTATCCGTCCTTACTGCTTAAAGCCGGTGCGCGAGGCTATATTACCAAAGGTGCGCCACTAGAAGAAATGGTGCGTGCAATTCGTAAAGTGATACAAGGCGGCAAATACTTTAGTGCGGATATCGCCGAACAACTGGCCGCCAGCTATTTGTCTGATCAGCAGAACTCACCCTTTGACCTGTTGTCAGAGCGTGAAATGCAAGTGGCCATGATGGTGGTGAATTGCATCAGCGCGCAAGAAATCGCCGACCGCTTGTTTGTCAGCGTCAAAACGGTCAATACCTATCGTTATCGAATTTTTGAAAAACTCAGCATCGACAGTGACGTCAAACTGACCCACTTGGCCATGCGACACGGCCTGATTAATCCATAGTGCCCAACCAGATGCGGATGCCACCCTTATCTCGTGCCGAGTCGAGTGCTGATCCAGAGATTCTGAATCGCTTGGCGTTGATTTATGCAGCCTACCGCATTTCACTGTCATTTTTTTTGATTTTGTTATTTTTGCTCACGGTTAGTAATCCGGTGATCGGTAGTAGTGCGCCCTATTTATATTTACAAGCGATTGCGGGTTATTGTTTTGCTTGTTTATTGGCGTACATCACGCTACGTCACTGGCCATACCAGCAAGAAAACCAAATTTTTGTCATGCTGATTGTCGATGTCTTGGCACTGTCACTGATGCTACATGCCAATGGTGGCCCTAGCCTACAGATGTCGATGCTATATCTGGTGGTGGTGGTGGCGGCCAATATTTTACTGCCCTCCGGTCGTGCTTTGGTGGTGGTGCTATTTGCGGTAATTACTGTGGTTTGGCAGCAGTTTTTCTTTGCGCTGTTTGAGAGTGCCGACATCCGTAATATCAGCGGTGCAGTGTTATTGGCGATTAGTTTTTTGGGGGTATCGCTGCTAACACGCCAAGTGGTGCAACGCTTACGCCTGGTGGAGCGTATCGCGGCGACGCAAGCACAGCATGTCAGACAGCTACAGGCACTCAATCAACGCATTGTGGAGCGTATGCAGTCTGGTGTGTTGGTGATTGATGCACGGCAGCACATTTTGTTGGTGAATCAAGCTGCGCAACAGTTATTGCATCAGCCGCGCCTACGCGCTGGACAACCACTCGCCACACTTTGTCCGTTACTTGCTGAGCAAATGCAGCAAACCGAATATGGCATCGCCGATTATTTTACCCTGCCGCAAGATCCACAGGGTCAACGCCAAGCGCTTGGCGTGCAATTTAGTCAGCTCAAAACACATGACGTGCAGGATGTTACCTTGCTGATGATTGAAGGCTTGGAGCGGGTTAATCAGCAAGCGCAACAGCTCAAGCTGGCGTCGTTGGGTCGATTGACAGCCAGTATCGCGCACGAAATTCGCAATCCACTGGCCGCGATTAGCCAAGCCAGTGAGTTATTACACAGCAATCTGCACGACCCCAGTGATGTTGAGCTGGTGCTGATGATTCGAAAACAAAGCAAACGTATGAACCGCATCATCGAGGACGTATTGCAATTATCACGGCGTGAACGGGCTGAGCCGCAATTGATTGCGCTAGATCTATGGCTGCCTAAAACCCTTAATCAGCTGTTTCCACAACAACATGAACAGTTCGATTGGCGTTTACAGCCGGAACTTTGGATACAGTTTGATCCTGAACAACTGGAACAAGTACTGGTTAATCTGCTTCAAAATGCACTGCATCACGGCAATAAACTACAGACCAAACCGATGGTACGCCTAGCCGCGAGTGCAGATGAGTCTGGCCGTATTAGCCTTGATGTGATTGATCAAGGTGCGGGGGTGACTGAACAGGCACAACGCACCTTGTTTGAACCTTTTTTTACCACAGAATCGACAGGCACTGGCTTAGGGCTATACTTATCGCGGGCGATTTGTGATGCCAATGGCGCAAATCTGTTTCATGTACCGCAATTGTCTGGTGCTTGCTTTCGCTTGGTGTTTGCAGCATACACAGCAGATCAATCTAACCGCCCATCTCAATCTATATAAGGAACCGTGTTGTGGCTCGCCAACTTGCGCTCATTGTTGATGACGAAGAAGATCTCCGTACCCTGATGCGACTGTCACTGATGCGCATGGGCATTGATTGCTGGCTGGCCGAAAACCTTGCGGAGGCTCGTCAGCACCTCAGCAACCAACGCTTTGATATTTGTTTGACTGACTTGAACCTACCCGATGGTAGCGGATTACAACTGGTACAACAGATTGCCGAACACTACCCAGACTTACCCGTCGCCGTGATTACCGCCTATGGCAGCATGGATCTAGCCATTGAGTCACTCAAGGCGGGCGCGTTTGATTTTGTCAGTAAGCCGGTCGATATGCCACGCTTGCGTGAATTGGTCGAACACGCCTTACAAGTGCATCGCTCACCCACTGCTAGCGAGGCTGGAGACTCACTCAGCGAACAACGCTTGATCGGGCAGTCTGCGGTCATGCAGCAGCTCCGTACCATGCTACACAAGCTGGCGCGCTCACAAGCACCGGTGTATATCAGTGGCGAGTCGGGGACGGGCAAGGAAGTGGTCGCCTCTCTGATTCATCAGCTCGGGCCACGCAGTCAGGCCGCATTTGTGCCCGTAAACTGCGGGGCAATCCCAGCTGAACTGATGGAAAGCGAGTTTTTTGGCCATAAAAAAGGCAGCTTTACCGGCGCGACTGAAGACAAAAAAGGCTTATTTCAATCAGCCAATGGCGGTACGCTATTTTTAGATGAAGTTGCTGATTTGCCACTCAGCATGCAAGTCAAGCTGCTACGTGCCATCCAAGAAAAAAAGGTTCGTCCCATTGGTGGACAACAGGAAATCGCGGTCGATGTGCGATTACTCAGTGCCACACATAAAAACCTGCAAAAAATGGTCGAAACTGGCCAGTTTCGGCAAGATTTATTTTATCGTATCAATGTGATTGAGCTGTCGCTACCACCCTTGCGCGAGCGGGCAGGCGATGTGTTGTTGTTGGCAGATAGCTTACTCAAACGGCTGTGTCAGGACTGGAATATTAGCGCCCCCACACTGTCGCCAGATGCCCGCGCCGTGATCGCAGAATATAACTTTCCAGGGAACGTGCGTGAGCTGCAAAACACCCTAGAACGGGCGCTAACCCTGTGTGAGGGCGATCTGATTTTGCCAGAGCATTTACAGCTCTCAATCGCCACAAAGCCTCAGCCACCAGAACCCGCAACCCACGATGATTACCCTATTTTACAGTTAGAGCATGAACCATCCAAAACCACTCTAGAAAGCATCTATAAGAGCCCCGAACCTCCTGTGGCTGCTTTGGCAAAGCAGTTGGACAGCCGTGAGCCTGTACTCCAACTGCCATCCGAAGGCTTAGAAAACTACCTACAAAGCCTTGAAAAACAAATGATTTTAAAGGCACTGGAGCAAAGTCACTGGAATCGTACCGCTGCGGCCAAAAAACTCGGCATGAGCTTCCGCTCCTTGCGCTATCGACTGAAAAAACTCGGTTTAGGTGAGGAGGATGATCCAACAGAACCAGAGCAGGACTGCGATTAAGGTGGGTTTGAGGGCGGTAAATGCCCTAAAAATGCGGTGTAGACCACCTGACAGGCGTTTAACACCTCATCAAATGACTCTTTAAAGCCACCCATGACCCACCGAATCACGATATGGGTGACGTAGCCATTGAGGCCTGTTGACACCAAAGACAGTGGTATACCACGCTGATGCGCATCGGGCAGCATTAACAGCATAAAGCCCTGAATCATCCGATCAAAACGTGATACCGCTTCGATGATGGTCGTGCCATGCAACTCACTGACCAGCACGGCATCGATAAATAAAATCCGTGCCATGCGAGGATCTTCTTGCAAGCTGCGCAAAAAAACGGTCAAACCCGCACGAATCATCTGTGCATGGCTCAAGCCTGCAGACTGCATCACTGCCGACATCACCACCTGCTGCTGCTGCTCAATCAACTGCATATAGATCGCCTTAAACAGTTGCTCACTGTTTTTAAACGACTCATAAAAATAACGCTCAGTCAGCTTCGCTTCGGCACAGACATCACGCACTGTTACCGAAAAAAAACCTTGTGTACCATATACTTGCAGTCCAGCTTCAATCAGTCTGGCACGCCGCTCAGCTTGACGCTGTTCAAGGCTTAGCCCACGAAAATTACGCCGACGGACGACCGTTTTTTCTGCTACGGGTTGCACCACTGTTACCACCTCAATTGGCAGCTGCGTTCGCTTATCTTGTTCGGTCATGATGCTTATGGCCATCGTTTCGTTCCACAACTTTTGCCATGATAACACGGCTAAACTATTTTATCGCGATTGTTGACAACGCATATTGTCAGAAACTATAGTCAGACTGGCTGGCTGGAGTCGCAACTTCACCCACGACTTCGATTGATTCAGTAGGCATGAGGCATTTCCATGAAAGATTTTAACAACAAAGTCGCCGCCATTACCGGTGCAGGCTCAGGGATTGGGCAGCAACTGGCTGTATTATTGGCTAGAGCAGGCTGCCATCTCTCCTTAAGCGATGTGAATGAGCAAGGCTTGCAAGCCACACAGCAGCTCTTGAGTGCCTACTCGGTCAAAGTCACCAGCCAGATCGTCGATGTGGCACAACGTGAGCAAATGGCTGCATGGGCGCAGCAAACCGTCGCAGATCACGGTAAAGTCAATCTGATCTTTAACAATGCAGGCGTTGCTCTGGGCAGCACGGTCGAAGGCATGGCCTACGATGATATCGAATGGGTCATGGGGATTAATTTCTGGGGCGTGGTGTATGGTACCAAAGAGTTTTTACCGCTGATTAAACAAGCCGGTGAAGGGCATATTATCAATATTTCGAGCCTGTTTGGTCTGACCTCACAACCGACCCAAAGCGCCTATAACGCCAGTAAATTTGCAGTACGCGGTTTTACCGAAGCACTGCGCCAAGAACTCGACATGCAAAATTGCGGTGTTAGCGTGACCTGCGTACACCCCGGCGGGATTCGTACCAATATCGCCAAAGCGGCTCGCATGAGTGACAGCATTAAAACGCTCGGGATGGACGCGCAAAAAAGCATCCAGAACTTTGACAAACTGCTACGCACCCCACCTGAGACTGCCGCAAAAATCATCTTAGATGCGGTGCAACGTGATGCGCGACGAGTGCTGATCGGCAATGATGCCAAGGTGCTTGATCTGATGCAGCGGATTATCCCCACTGCTTATCAGCGTATTTTTACTGCGGCGACTAAAATGCAAGCTGGTCGCTAATCTCTGCCCAGACAACAAAGCCGCAACGTGTGTTTGCGGCTTTGTTGTCTGGGTATTTCAACGACTAACGCTGCTCGACCACCAACGCCGCAATGCCACTATCTTGCAGTAAACGATGCGCTTGTTGCGCTTCGTCACGACTGACATACGGCCCTGATACCACTCGATACCAGCGCACACCCACTGCGTCAACATGCTGGCGTACATCCGCAGACAACCCCACCAACAACACTTCTGCCCGCTGTCGATCCGCCTCATCTGGATTCTGAAAGCTATTGATTTGTAATAGATATTGTGGCTTTCGAACCACCTCAGACGCCGTCATCTCGAAGGGATCAGGTGTGGCTCGATTTTGCGCAGCCAATACCGGATCAACAGGCACTTCATCTATTGGCAGTGGCAAAGGCTGAGCATCACGACTGTTTGAGAGTGGCACTTCCTGATCGGGTACTGGCGTGACCTGCTGCTTCGGCAACAGATCATAGAACTGATAGTCAGATTTATTTTCAGGCGATTCAACCTGTTCTGGCAAGTTGGCAATCTCGGTCGGATTGGCACGTTCGGCTGGTCGCCATGGCTGCCATAAGAACAGCAGCACCGCAATGGATAACCCCACCAAAGTACCAAACAGCATCCACAGCCAGTTTGGAATTAATTTTTGCGGTTGTTGTGACTGGGCAGGACGCTGCACCGCACCACGTTTTGGGCTTTTACCAAACACAAGTCTCTTCCTTCATCAACAACAAAACACGGTCAGTTTACATGCTGTCTGGTGCGGAAACACCGAGTAACAACAAGCCATTTTTAACCACTTGCTGGATCGATACCGACAGCAATAAACGCGCCTGCATTAATACGGCATCATCGCCCAATACTTTATGCTCGTTGTACCAGCCGTGAAACAACGACGCCAGCTCTTTTAAATAATTGCCCAACTGATGCGGCTCATATTGCTCTGCGGCACGCGATACGATGTCAGGATACGCCGCGAGCTTGGCCAG
>JBBKWW010000183.1:0-14553 GCA_037969155.1 Moraxellaceae bacterium | reverse complement strand
TCCAGACGAAACTAGCCTCGGATGCTAACTGAATCAGCACCTTGGCGTGTTTGTCTTTGATACGCAGCTTGAGAGTTTTCACGGTTGAATTTTAACCGATTTTTACTATAGATTCACGCTTTTTTAGCGATACCATGAAGGCATTAAACTGGGCTTTGCCACAGTCTAATACCCTCGGTATCGCCGCCTTACATCCTCGACCTGAGCAACGACAAAGCACTGCTTTGGCGGCAGCGCAAGACGAAGTGGGACGAGGTTTTACGGCGAATTGATAAAAAAAGACTCATCACGTATATTCTTAGATGACAAAGATGATTTGGCACGTTAAGGTCGATGCTCACGACTCAACATCACCACAGGCAACACACAACGCGCCAAGCCCTCTAACTCAATAGGTTCACCACATGATGACCTTACAATCCTCTGAACAAATCGATCCACATGCCGCACTGCGCGATGATGTCCGACTACTCGGACGACTACTCGGTGAAGTGCTACAAGAGCAAGCTGGGCAGCAATTATTTGAGCGCATTGAAGCAATTCGAGGATTGGCGAAACAAACCCGTGATGGACAGCTTGGCGCAGCACAACAACTGAATACATTACTCACCCATCTAGACGATGATGAGTTACTACCCGTATGTCGGGCGTTTACCCAGTTTTTAAACCTTGCCAATATTGCTGAGCAATACCATCGGGTACGGCGTCGGCGCGCATGGCAACACATTCAAGATGCACCACCGCAACCCGCCTCGATTGCTGAGTTATTGCCACGTAGCTTAGTACAACAGCCAGCGGAACAGGTGTGGCAAGCCATTCTGGATTTAGATATCGAATTGGTACTGACCGCCCACCCGACCGAGATCAGTCGACGTACACTCATTCAAAAATATGATCAAATCGCGCTGGGTCTGCAACGCTTGGATCAATACAAGCTGACCCCTGCGGAGCAACACGAGCAACAGCAACAACTCAAGTGCCATATTATCAATGCGTGGCATACCGATGAGATCCGCAAACACAAGCCGACACCGATTGATGAGGCCAAATGGGGCTTCACCGCGATTGAGCAGACGCTGTGGCGAGCTGTGCCTGATTTTTTACGCCAACTCGACCGCGATGTGTTTGCGCAACTGGGTCGACATTTACCTTTAGCCCACTGCCCGATTCGGTTTGCGTCATGGATGGGTGGTGATCGGGATGGCAATCCAAATGTCACCCACAGTGTGACCCATGAAGTCTTATTGTTAGCACGCTGGCAGGCGGCTGACCTCCTCTACAAAGATATCGATGCCCTGCGCTGGACGCTGTCGATGCAACACTGTAGCCCTGCATTACGACAAGTGGTCGGCGAACATAGCGAAGAGCCATATCGCGACCTCTTGCGTGAGGTACGTGACCGACTAGCGCGTACCCGTGATTGGGCGAAGCAGGCGATTCAAGGTACGTTTAGCTTGCCAGACGATGTGTATCTGGATGATGCTGATTTACTACGCCCTCTACAATTGTGCTATGACTCTCTGATTGAGTCAGGTCTGTCAGAGATTGCCCAACTCGACTTACTAGACCTGCTACGCCGCGTGCATTGCTTTGGCTTAACCCTACTCAAACTCGACATTCGGCAAGACGCGACACGACACATACAGACATTGGATGCCATCACCGAGTACTTGCAACTTGGTCGCTATGCCTCGTGGTCAGAAGGCGAAAAACAGGCATTTTTATTGCGTGAACTGCAAAACCCACGCCCACTGTTACCACAACAACGCCATACCAGCCCAGCGATGCTGATTGAGCAGGCTGAGGTGCAGGAAGTTTTACAGACTTTTCAGACACTCGCGGCTCACCCTAGCAACGCCTTTGGCGCATATATCATTTCGATGGCGGGTCAGCCAAGTGATATCTTGGCAGTGATGTTGCTCCAAAAAGAAGCGGAAATTAGAACGTTTTTGCGAGTCGTGCCCTTGTTCGAGACTTTGGCCGATTTAGAAGGCGCAGCGGATTGTTTAGATGCGTTACTGTCGATTGATTGGTACAAACAAGCGATTGCCGGTCAGCAGGAAATCATGATTGGCTATTCCGACTCAGCCAAAGACGCTGGGTTTTTAGCCGCCAACTGGGCGCAATATCAAGCACAGGAAGCACTTACTGAGGTTGCCGCACGACACGGCATCAAGCTGACCTTGTTTCATGGTCGTGGTGGCTCGGTCAGTCGTGGCGGTGCACCGACCCATCAAGCACTGCTCGCCCAGCCGCCACGCTCGGTACAAGGCAAAATTCGAGTGACTGAGCAAGGCGAGATGATTCGATTTAAGTTTGGCATGCGTGATATTGCGATGCGAAACCTAGAACTGTATACCGCTGCGACACTTGAAGCCAGTCTGTTACCGCCACCCGCGCCCAAACCTGAATGGCGCGAACTGATGCAGCAACTGACGCAGCATTCCGTACAGATTTATCGTGACTTGGTGCGCGGCAATCCAGACTTTATTCAATACCTACGCCAAGTCACACCTGAACTAGAGCTACAGCGACTACCGCTCGGCTCACGTCCTGCACGGCGGCAGACTGGCGGCGGCATTGAATCACTACGCGCCATTCCTTGGGTGTTTGCATGGACACAGATCCGATTAATGCTGCCCGCTTGGCTGGGTACTGGACAAGCGTTGAAACAGGCATTACAGCACCAGCAAGTTTTGCATGATATGACCACCACGTGGCCGTACTTTCAAACCGTACTGGGCATGTTAGAAATGGTGTTGGCCAAGGCCGACCCACAAATCGCAGCTTACTATGAGCAGCAACTGACCGATGATCCTGCATTACAGCACATTGGAGAAACTCTACGGCAACACCTCGCGGACTGTGTGCAGGTGTTACTGCAACTCACTGGCCAGCAAGCGTTATTGGAAAAACAAATGATGATCAAGCGCTCTATTAACGTGCGTACGCCGTATATTTTACCATTACACATGCTACAAGCCGAACTCATGCGGCGCTGTCGTGAATCCAGTACTGCATCACCGCAAACTGCAATTTATGATCAAGCACTCATGGTAACCATCGCCGGAATTGCCGCTGGTTTACGCAATACGGGCTAAGTGTGAGCCTGATGAACAACCGTAAAAAAGGCAGATTAAATCTGCCTTTTTATTAAATGGGTATTAGCGCAACTCACTCAGTAACGCGCCACCATCTGTTCTAACGAAATCGGCTTGATCTTGCTGGCTTGTCCAGCCGCACCAAATGCCTCATAGCGTGCAACACAAACCTCTTGCATTGCGATCACTGTTTTAGCAAAAAACTTGCGTGGATCAAATTCGGCCGGATTTTTAGCCATTTCGCGACGCATCGCACCCGTCGAGGCTAAACGTAGATCGGTATCAATATTCACCTTGCGCACGCCATGCTTAATCGCTTCAACGATCTGCTCCACGGGTACACCATAGGTTTCTTTAATATCGCCACCAAACTCATTGATGATTGCCAACCACTCTTGTGGCACGCTGGATGAACCATGCATGACCAAATGCGTGTTGGGAATCGCGGCATGAATTTCCTTAATCCGATCAATCGCCAAAATATCACCCGTCGGTGGACGGGTAAATTTATATGCACCGTGACTCGTACCAATTGCAATGGCTAAGGCATCTACGCCAGTATCTTGCACAAATGAGCGCGCCTCTTCGACACTGGTCAGTAACTGACTATGATCCAGCACACCTTCCGCACCGACACCATCCTCCTCACCCGCCATACCGGTTTCAAGGCTACCCAAACAGCCGATCTCACCTTCGACCGACACGCCACAGGCGTGTGCCATATCGACCACCTGCCGAGTAACACTGACATTATAATCATAGTCCATCGGCGTTTTACCATCTGCACCGAGCGAGCCATCCATCATCACTGAAGAAAAGCCGAGTTGAATCGAACGCTGACAAATCGCAGGACTGGTACCATGATCTTGATGCATCACTACCGGAATATGTGGCCACTCTTCAAGCGCGGCTAAAATCAAATGCCGCAAAAACGGTGCGCCAGCATAGTTACGTGCGCCTGCACTGGCCTGCACGATCACTGGAGAATTGGTCTGATCTGCTGCCAGCATGATTGCCCGCATTTGTTCGAGGTTATTCACGTTAAACGCTGGAACACCATACTGATGCTCGGCCGCATGATCCAGCAGCTGACGTAAAGAAATAAGTGCCATAAAAAAACTCCTTTAAACTGCGGCCATTCTAACCTGAACTTGATGAGATGCCAGTCTTGTCCGCGTAAAATGAAAAAAACCCTGCACAAAGGGCAGGGTTTTATGGCTCAACCAATCAGATAGATTAGTAAGGCGCGTTTACAGGTTCAGCTTCGGTGGTGGCAGTTGCCTCAGTAGCAGGTACATCAACCGCATCAACCGCGGCTTCTGCGGCAGCAACGGCATCAGTAGTTGCAACTTCAGCTTCAACCGCAGGTGCTGCATCAGTCATCGGAGCGACATCAGCCATCGGAGCTGTAGTTGCTTCGGTGGTTTCTTCAGCAGGCTTGCTACAAGCAACCAGTGACAACGGCAAAGCAAGTGCAGCAATAACAATCAGTGCGTGTTTCATACGAAAGTCTCGAATGCAATGGTGAAAGATAACGGTGGCAATGCTACCAAATACAAGGTTAAATCTCAAATAAGATGTCGGACAATCTTGCATTAAAACAAAAAACAGGTACTGAATTAGCTTTTTTATGAGAGATCGCTCGGTCTTATAGACGATAAGACCGAGCTTGCCATGCAATAATTATTGCGCAGCTTTAGCGTCAGCAGCAACTTCAGTCGCAGCAGCTTCAGTTGCACCCGCAGCGTTAGCAGTGGCGGTAGCAGCAGCTTCAGTTGCACCAGCAGCAGCATCGCCAATGGCATCTGCTGCATTGATTGCCGCACCAGCAGTAACAACAGCAGCTGTTTGTGCTGCATCAGCAGTTGCTTCAGCCGCATTTGCAGTCGCTTCAGCCGCGTTTTCAGTCGCAACTTGGGCATCAGCCTGCGCGGAATCCACGGTCGCTTGCGCCGCTTCTTCAGTTTGCTTGCTGCAAGCAGTCATTGTTAATGGTAGAGTCAGTGCAGCGATCAAGAGTAATACGTGTTTCATGAAAATTTCCTCAAAAAATGGATACAACGTCAGTTCACGCCGTGCAGCGTCCCTCTAACACGGCCACCGCGGGCAGCACTTTCCCTTCAACAAATTCGAGGAATGCACCACCACCGGTCGAAATATAGCCAATTTGATCCGTCACGCCATACTTGTCAATCGCGGCAAGAGTATCACCACCACCTGCAATAGAAAAGCCCTGACTGTCGGAAATAGCCGCTGCTAATGCGGCAGTCCCCTGCCCAAAAGCGTCCACTTCAAACACGCCGACCGGACCATTCCACAAAATGGTTTTGGCATTTTTTAACAAATCGGCAAATTGTGCAGCGGTGTTCGGCCCAACATCCAAAATCATATCGTGATCAGCTACATCACTGATATTTTTAACGATTGCTGGGGCAGATTGCACAAAATCCATAAAGTCGCCGGCCATCTGGCTCGCATCAACCACCACCACATCGACGGGTAACGGCACAGCAACTTTTGCTGCAATCATTTTTGCCGTTTCAAGCAGATCTTTTTCATACAAAGATTTACCGATATTATACCCAGCAGCGGCTAAAAACGTATTTGCAATCCCACCACCGACAATCAACTGATCACAAATGGTTGATAAAGACGTCAACACATCGAGTTTTGTCGACACTTTAGAACCGGCCACGATGGCCACCATCGGATGCTCTGGCGCTCGCATGGCCTTGCCCAAGGCATCAAGCTCAGCCGCCAACAGCGGGCCTGCACAAGCGACTTTGGCAAAATGTGCGACGCCCTCAGTGGAAGCCTCCGCACGGTGGGCTGTACCAAAAGCATCCATCACAAATACATCAGCTAATGCGGCGTATTGCTGCGACAGCTCTGGACTATTTTTCTTTTCACCACGATTAAAGCGGACATTTTCCAGCAGCACGACTTGACCAGTGGCAACGTCAACCCCATTGAGATAGTCAGTTTTAAGTTCAACAGTCTGACCAAGCGCCTGACTTAAATATGTGGCAACGGGCGCTAATGAGCTTTCCGCGCTGGCTTCTCCCTCAGTCGGGCGACCGAGATGTGAACACACCAGCACCGCAGCACCTTGCGCGAGGGCTTGCAGGATGGTTGGCACAGCGGCACGCAGTCGCGCATCACTGCTGATCACGCCATTTTTGACGGGAACATTTAAATCCTCGCGAATCAACACACGCTTGCCTTGCAGGTCTTGATCAGTCATGCGTAAAAAATTCATACACGCTCACTTGTCAGCGATTAGCAAAATGGTGCGCGGATTTTAATGTAATTTTCATCAAAAATGCAGTTGATTTGATCAAAATTGCCATAAAAGCTTCGGGATCAGCCCGAGCATGTCAGCGGATTCTGATTAAGAATAGCGGCCAGCAGCACGGATACTGACCGCCCGTAGAGCAGTATTTTAGCCGATTACAGCACAGTCAAGCTCACGTCGACGTTGCCACGGGTCGCATTTGAATATGGACAAACTTGGTGGGCTTTATCGACCAACTCAACCGCTTGTGTATGGTCTAGCTCAGGAATGCTGACTTGCAAGCCAACCGTAATCATAAAACCAGTCGGAATCGGACCAATGCCGACTTCACCAGTCACCGTGGTGTCGTTGGGCAGTTTGACTTTGGCTTGACCCGCGACAAATTTTAAGGCACCCAAAAAACACGCGGCATAACCGGCTGCAAATAGCTGCTCAGGATTGGTACCTGCGCCGCCCATACCGCCGAGTTCTTTTGGGGTCGATAGGGTGACGTCTAGTGCGCCATTATCGGAACGTGCGTGACCTTCCCGACCACCGGTCGCGGTGGCATGTGCGGTGTAGAGGACTTTATCGGGTTGAATGGCCATGGGGTTACTCCTGGTTGGGTTAAGCTGATCATTGGCAAATGTTGCAACACAGCACCAGCAACCTATCGCACTATTCAATCGCATACTGCTTAATTAAAGCAAAAATACACAAACACAACAGGCAGAGACACGCCCCAGGAGGTAATGGATATCCGCAGATTGCACATCCATCATTTCTACTGAACATTATCGACCTTGATTGCGCTTAACACCCTGCCTACACTAAGAAACGAACCGCTTATCGTTGAGTAAACAACATGGATCTTGCACAAGAAATCACCCAACTGCTGTACCAAATCATGCCCTCGGCTGAACGGCAAGGCTTATATGTCAGTGATGTCAATCTGCCGCAGGTGTCCTGTGTCATGCCATTTAAAGCCAGCCAACTGCGGCCGGGCAATACGCTATCGGGGCCGACCATGATGGCCTTGGCCGATGTCTGTATGTATGCATTGGTTTTGGCGATTGATGAACGACAAACCATGGCGGTGACGCAGGATTTTCAGATTCATTTTTTGAGTCGGCCTGAACCGCACGATTTGGTCGGTACAGCGACGGCGCTCAAGATTGGTCGGCGTTCGATGGTGATGCGGGTCGATCTGTACAGCGGCGAGCGCTTGGTCGCGCATGCGACGGGCAGCTATGCGCTGGCGAAGATGGATGAGGTGGATCAATAAGCTTAGGTGATTCGGGGATGCACTTTTGCCTTCTCCGAACAGTCACACCGAATAGCGCATCGTTTGCAGGTAACCACATAAATCCAGCAGGCGATTGGCATAGCCCCATTCATTGTCATACCACGCCAAAACCTTGGCCTGTCGCCCTACCGTCATGGTCTGTAAGCTATCGACGATCAACGAAAACGGCTGATGGTTAAAATCACTCGACACCAGCGGCTGATCGGTGACATCCATAATGCCGCGATAAGCACCGAATGCCGCCGCAGTCAAGACCGCATTAATCTGTGCAGCGGTCGCCACCTTGTGCATCACGATAGACAGATCAATCGCCGCGACATTAATAGTCGGCACGCGAATCGAATAGCCTTCGATCCGATCTTCCATATGCGGCATAACGGTTTTCAGCGCGGCCAACGCACTTGAGGTGGTCGGAATGATGTTATAGCCAGATGCCCGCGCCCGTCTCGGGTCACGGTGCGCCTGATCCAGCACCGATTGGTCGGCAGTCACCGCGTGAATCTCAGTCATCAAGGCCGATTCAATGCCAAACTGATCATCCAAAATCTTCACCAATGGCACGAGCGCTTGGGTGGTACATGACACGCTCGAAATGATTCGGTCTTGCGCGGTCAGACTGGTTTGATTGACACCGAACACAATCGCGGCATCGACCGTATCAAACGGCGCAGCGCCAATAATCACTCGCCCTGCTCCGGCGCTCAGGTGTTTGGACGCATCTAAACGTGAGCGAAAATGCCCCGTACACTCCAGCACCACGTCGATTTGCAAGGCTTGCCACGGTAGTTGCGCGGGATCGGCTTGCTGTAACACCAAAATCCGCTGCCGCATGCCCAAGCTTTCTAGCTCAAACGCTTCCCCATCAAAACCGACTTGGCCAGCAAAACGCCCATGCGTGCTGTCAAAGCGCAGCAAGTGCGCCAGCGTTTCACCATCGGCAATGTCGTTAATCGCAACGATTTGAAATTCAGGGTAACAACCGTTTTCCATCCATGCGCGTAGCACATTACGGCCAATCCGACCAAAGCCATTGATCGCGACCCGCAGCGGTTTAGACGCTATTTTGGAATCTGTGTTCGCCACTCGTTTTTACAACCACAATCCGCCAGCAGTGGGCGGATCATACTGCTTCACTGGCAGGACTGCAAAAAAACCGTTGGATGAGACCTGAATAACGGTGCGGTCAGTATAGTGGCGATGCTGGCTGGCGATATCTTAGCGCACCACAAGCACTGACCGAACGGGATTTTTTCAGTACAATAGCGGCCTGATTGACTGACCCAGACGATAGAGTGACATGAGCGACCAGCAACAGAGCACAGCCGAACAGTCCCTACAAGACCGCCCGATTCAAACCTTTATGCGGCGCACCTCCCCGCTCAACACCTCGCAGCGGCAAGGACTCGAGCAGTATCCACACCTGTTGGTACACGCCCCGATTGCCGATGCGCGGCAGTTGTTTAGCCAGCCTGAACGACCGCTGACCATCGAAATCGGTTTTGGGATGGGGCACTCGTTGGTAGAAATGGCTGCTGCTGCGCCTGAGCGTAACTTCCTCGGCATCGAAGTGCATATTCCGGGCATTGCGCAGTGTGCATTTGAGGCGGGTCAGGCGGGTTTAACCAATCTAAAACTGATGAATGCCGATGCGATTGAGATTTTAAAGGGCTTACCGAATGGCTCAGTGGATCGGATTCAGCTATTTTTTCCTGATCCGTGGCAAAAAAAACGGCATTTTAAACGCCGTTTTGTGATTCCAGAGCGGATGCAACTGATTGAAGATAAGCTGAGTTTGGGTGGCTGGTTTCATGCAGCGACTGATTGGCAGCCGTATGCCGAATGGATGCTGGATGTGCTACAAAACAGACCGCGCTTGGGCAACGTCTATCCGACTGAGCAATACGCACCACGTCCCGACTGGCGACCTGAGACCAAGTTTGAACGACGTGGCCATGCGGCGGGGCATGGCGTGTGGGATCTCATCTATCAGCGCAACAGCAACGCCTGATACAGGTCAGGCTGCACTGTTGTGCGCCGTGACGTTGCGGATGATAACCGCAACGTCGATAGATTCCAAACGCGCTCATAATGTCTACTATTTAAGGCGTGCAACGATCATCCATAAAGATCTGCTTTAATACTGGTAGCATTTTTGGCACACCCGCCACTGCGACCGCCGTCAGCACACCACTCATCATCGCGCCGACCACACCACAAGATAAAATATCCTGACCGGTCAACCATAAGCCCTCAATCTCAGTTTTCGGTTTCAGCCAGTCTTGGTTAAAGCGTTCAGGCGTATGGTCTAGCCCATATAGCTCGCCACGACTGTAGGCATTAAAATACGCCGTCGATAATGGGGTGGAAAATTCCACATAATCCACCTTCCCACGAAGCTGCGGTAATTTTTCGTACAGCACCTGCATTAAGCGCTCACCCAATTCCGCTTTGAAGGCTTCATAATCCTCGCCACGCTTGCCCCACGGCCGATCCGCCCACTGAGCAAACCATTCATACGGCGCAGGTGCGACGATTTCGATGGTGGATTTATCCGGATGACGACGGGCAAAGTCAGGGTCTTTTGCAGCAGGAAAGGATAGGTACACCACTGGAAACTCAGCCTTGGGATCAGCGATAAAGCGCTGCACATTGCCTTGATAATCGGCACTGGGATAGACCCAAAAATTAGTCTTTGGCAAGCCTAGCGCTTGTGGCGTGCCTTTCAAGCCAATATACGCGCCCAAATGCCCGATACTTGGCGCAACTTTTTTCAGTTTGTTCAGATAAGGCTGCGCGACCGTCGGCGGCAACAGATGCTGAAAGGTATTCAGCACACCTGCACTGGAAATCACACAGTCACACTCAATCCGTGTGCCATCTGCCATCAGTACGCCACGGGTTTTACCCTGCTCGACCAAAATCTGCTCAACCCGCGCATAGGTAAATACCTCGCCACCGGTCGCTTGAATGCGAGGAATAATGGTTTCAGAAATCCGCCAACTGCCGCCAACGGGATAAAAACCACCATGTAAATAATGACGCGCCACCAAAGCATGCATCATAAAAGAGGACTGCTCTGGCGGCACGCCATAATCGCCCCACTGTCCAGTCAGCACTGCAATCAACTGCCGATTAGACGTCAGCGTGGATAACACCTCAAAGGTGGTCTGGTTTAACCACGTTGGCGTTTTACGGCGCATTAATGGTGCAAGCAACCGTTGCTGCCACGGCGATAATAAGCGTTTGATGTTTTGTAGTGGAAAAGCATTACTCGCGGCTTTAATCAGTTCAAGATAGCGATCAATCGCCACCGCTTCCTCTGGAAAGTGCTGTACTAAATTGGCACGAAAGGCCGCTTTACCCGCCACGGCATCATACTGTTGATCCCCAATAAAGAATCGATCATAGGCCGCATCCATCGCTGCCCATTGCAGCTCACCTCGGGTCAAAAAATCCATTAAACGACGAGCAACCGTGCGCGTGCCCATATCACCGATATAATGTACGCCGACATCCCATTCGTAACCATTACGCTCATAGCTATGGGTAAAACCACCCGTCGTATAATGCTGCTCTAGCACCAATACTTTGCGGCCAAGCCGAGACAATAACGCCGCAGTGGTCAAGCCACCCATGCCTGACCCGATCACAATCGCATCATAATTTCCTTGCAACCGAGAAGCGCGATAGCGCTGTCCAATCCGAAGCGTGCTTGCCTTAACCGTGGCCATATCTTGCTCTCCTGACATCATCCAAGCTGAATGCTGCATCGTTTATGCAACCAGTTGCATAAACTACACCAGACCGATCAACCATGCAACTGGTTGCATAAAACTCGGTCGATTTTAAGCAGTGCAATCGTGCAATGCTTGCGTTGCGTCTATACTAGCCGTTTCAGCCCTTCGCCGAGTTTACATGTCACTGCCACACGCCCTACTGACCGCCCTGTTAGAACAAGCAGCGACGGGTTTTGAACTGGCCAAACGTTTTGATCGCTCGATGAGCTACTACTGGCATGCCACCCATCAACAAATCTATCGTGAATTGGCACGGATGGAGCAAGCGGGTTGGATTAGGGTGCATGAACATGCTGAAAAAAACCGCAGTAAAATCTATCATATTCGGCCAGAAGGTGAAGCCGAACTACAAAGATGGGTCATGGTCTCAAGTGAAGCACCCCCCTTACGAGAGGGACTGATGATTAAGTTACGCGCCGAAGCGATTTTGGGCTCGCTCGGCGTCGAGATACAAATACAACAACGTATTGAACAACATCAACAACGACTAGCAATCTATCAACAACTAGAACAGCAGTATTTTGCTGTGACAGCACAATGCCGAGAACAACGACTAAAACATTTAATTCTAAAAACTGGCATGAGCTATGAACAGTATTGTGTGCAGTGGCTACAAGAGGTGTTGCGGGTACTCGCCGAGGAGTCCGACACGCCCAGCAAGAACATACCCGTCCTACCGTAGTAGGCCGATCCACTGTGGAGTCAACTTGAGCTTCCCGCCAAGAACAGTAAACGGTCGGCGGTAAATCACCGAACAGGCGTTATCATTTAAAAGTGACTCCACGGCGCAAGCCACCTTTAGTCGATCAACAACCGCTCAAGCCGACCGATGAGTGTCTGGCCATAAAATGGCGTATTTTTACCCGCAGACTGCATGTGACTGGCCTGTACCACCCATGCCTGCGTGGGGTCAATCAGTGCCCAGCCTCCCGTCGCATGCCGGTACGATTCAATCCCAGCGATGCGTGACGGCGCATGTACAATGCGCTCTGCCAACTGCAAAGGCGTCAATACGCCGTCAGTCACCAGCTTGACCGCCAAAGCCATAAACGTATCAAAGCCGCTAATCCCTGCCAGCGTATCGGCAAATGGTGCGAGTTTGGCACTGTCAGACAGCGGCTCATGATGACTACAAATCGCATCAATCACGCCCTCCGCAATCCCTTGGCGTAGTTGCTGTCGATCTTTTTCACTGCGTAATGGCGGCCGAACATGCGCCATGACGTTAAAGCCATCAATCCACTGATCACTCAGGTGTAACTGATGCATCGCGACATCAGCCGACACAGGCAGACCGCGGCGCTTGGCAATCCGAATCAACTCCACCGAAGCACCACAAGACAACTGACTAAAGTGTGCGCGTACACCTGTTGCCTCGACCATCAATAATTGCTTGGCCAGCGCGACTGTTTCAGCAGTTTCAGGAATGCCGACTAAACCTTGACGTGATGCGATAAAGCCATCATGTACACAGCCATCTTTAGCCAGACTCGCCTCTTCAGGATAGAAAAATACCGTCAATCCCAGTGTGCCCGCATACTCCAAGGTACGCAGCAATACGTCATCGTCAGCAAAACCCGCGCGGGCATTGCTCACCGCAATACAGCCGCCTTGCTTGAGTCCGGCCAGATTCGCAGGTTGCTGACCTGCTAAGCCTTTGGTCAATGCACCAATCACATGCAAATGGATGCCACCATCCTCAAACGCCTTACGCCGCAGCCCCTGTAACAATGCACCATTTTCTAAGATTGGCTTGGTATCAGGTGGAATCACCACATGCAAGAACCCTGCTGCGCGTGCCGCATGGCCTTCAGATTCCAACGTGCCATGTTGTTGCTCACCCGGTTCACGTAGCCGCGCACACAAATCAACCAAGGCAGGCATTAGCCATTTTCCAGCACCGTCAATCTGCTCAGTGATCACTGAGCGATCATACGGTTCACTGACCAATTGGCCATGTGCAATATATAAAGTTTGCACGCTATCTGTCTGGTAGGTCACATCCAAAAAACGGACATTATCAAGCTGAATCATGCGCGTGCCTCCCGCTCAGCAATCTGACCTTGCATGGCCAGCGCCAGTACCGCCATCCGCACCGCAATACCGTAATTGACTTGTTTTAAAATCAATGATTGCTCACCATCTGCCACGCTCGAAGCAATCTCCACGCCGCGATTCATCGGACCGGGGTGCATCACCAACGCATTCGGGGCAGCTCGCTTCACCCGTTTTTCAGTCAGGCCATATAGCTTATAAAACTCCTCAGGTGAAGCCAGCAGAGCTGAACCGATCCGCTCATTTTGAATACGTAATGCGATCAGCACATCACAGTCCACCACGCCACGATCCATATCCTCATACACAGTAACGCCAAACTCCTCAATCCCTCGTGGCAGCAACGTCTTAGGTGCAATCACTCGAATCTCTTTTGCCCCAAGCGTTTGCAAGGCCTGAATATCAGAACGCGCCACTCGCGAGTGCTTGATATCGCCGATAATCGCCACGGTCAACTCAGAAAATGGCCGCCCTGCATGCCGCCGAATGGTCAGCATGTCCAGCATGCCTTGAGTGGGATGCGAATGCCGACCATCACCACCATTGATAATCGCCACGTTTGGGCAGACGTTTTGCGCCATAAAATGTGCCGCGCCTGACGACGAATGCCGAATCACAAACATATCCGCCGCCATTGCTTCTAGGTTCCACAGCGTGTCGCGCAGCGTTTCGCCTTTTTTGGTACTAGATTGCTGCATATCGATATTGAGCACATTGGCTGACAGGCGTTTGGCAGCCAACTCAAACGTCGTCCGTGTCCGCGTCGAGGGCTCAAAAAACAAATTCATCACGGTACAATCTTCAAGCAATGGATTGTTTAGAATTTGTCCATGATCGCCTAAAAATGTTTCGGCAGTATCTAAGATCTGATTGAGCTGCTGTTGCGACAACCCTTCAATACTGATGAAGTGTTTCAAGTCTCCAAACCGATTCAATTGAATCTGGCTCGGTGAATGCAAGGCTGCATAGTGCATGACAGGCATGTCCGCTAATTTCATTGCGCATAGTGTAAAGGATTCA
>JBBKWW010000182.1:0-7383 GCA_037969155.1 Moraxellaceae bacterium | reverse complement strand
TATTAACAGCATGTCAGGCGAGATTTATCAGTATTTGAACTTCGATAAGATGAGCGAATACACTGATAAAGCCGACAAGATCAGCGTGGCGCAATTGACCTAATAGTCGATTGATCGCGTAGATCAAACAGCCCTCATCAAGGTCACTTGGTGAGGGTTTTACTTTCTTTAAGGACGATATTATGAATAAAATTTTGATGGTTAGAAGCACTGACCAAATGATTGAAAAAAACCTCATAGGCTATGGCTGGCAAATTGATTTTTCTCATTTTAATCAGATATCTGAGCTTTTAGATGCAATTAAAACAAAGCATGGCACTTATGGAAACTCAAGGAAAAGAATTGCAAACTTCTTTAACCTCAAGAAGGGAGATATTGTTGTTGTTCCTACGGGAAGCAGCATTGCTTTGGCTGAAGTGGAAGGTGAAAGATTTTTTCAGGCTGGCTCCAAAAAAAGCTCTAATCAGATATCGGTACAGTATTGTCGAAATCAAAGTGGCGGATTGATCAGAATTCCAAGAAAACTGCTTACCAATGCTTTAGAAAGTCGTTTAAAAACAAGAACGTCAATTGCCAATTTACAAGAGTTTAGTGCTGAGCTACTGTCAGTTTTTCAAAATATAAAGAAGAATAACAAATATATACCAAGTCACATTGACGAAAGAAAGCTTGAAACGCAAGAGAATTTCAAAACTGATCTACTCTCCGCTATTAAAGGTAAAAAAACATGGTTAGAGTCCGGCGGCATTGGTGTTGAAAACTTGGTCGTCGAGTTGTTAAGACTAGACGGCTACACAGCGACAATTCAGCCAAAAAATCAATCTAGTGATGTTGCGGATATTGATATTGTGGCAATCAAAGCAACGAGATTTTATCAATCAGAGCTTCTGATTCAGGTGAAGCATCACAGTGGCTATTCTGGTGAACATGGTATTCGCCAGTTGATTGCTTACGATAGCGACAATCAGAACGCCAACAAGTGGTTCATCACAACGGCAGAGATTTCAGACAGCACCAAAGGACTGGCAGAAGATCATAATATATTTACGATGGATGGTGAGGCATTTGTGGATTGGCTAGTTGACTCAATTGACAGCCTAACTGAGGCTACAAGGAGAAAACTAGGTATCATTCAAGCCCCTGTGCTTGTTTTGATTTAAGCAAGCACAGCAGTTTTTAAGGTAGGACAGCTAAGCGTTAGCAGATCTCCTTTTGATGCTCTTTACGGTATTGGCTTGGGGTCTTGCCGTATTGCCGCTTAAACGCCTGACTAAACGCTGTTTCTGAACCATAGCCGACCCGCTGACTGATTCGGCTGACGCTGTGCTGGTTCTCACGCAGATTCCACGCGGCCAGCCGTAAGCGATGATCAGACAGATAGCTCAGTGGCGGCTGTCCCATCACCTGACCAAAGCGCTCGGCGAAGCCTGAACGCGACATACAGGCTAGACCGGCCAACTCTGCAACCGTCCACGGCTGCTCAGGTTGCGCATGAATAGCACTCAACACTGGCGCAAGCTGCGGATCCGCCAACGCACTCAGCCAGCTTTGTGAGCCTTGCGGAAGCTGCTCGACATAATCCCGAATACACTCAATAAACAACATGCCCACCAAGCGGTTAATCAAAATATAACGCCCCGGCCGCTGGCGCTCGGTTTCTAACGCCAGAAACTGTAAGCCGATTTTTAGCCACTCGGGTGCACCGTGATCGGTCATACCACGAATCAAAATACAATTCGGTAGGGCAGACAACAGCGGCTTTGCCATCTCAACATCAATTTCACACTTAATACTTAAAATCAGCGTATCAGCTTGCGTGTGGTACATGATCACAGGATCATTACGGTGGCCATGAAACTCTTGATCGAGTGGATGTGGCGTTTTTTTTAAGGCACTCTCACTGCTGAATAAGGCATGGCGACGGCCAGTCGGCAAAAAAATCATATCTCCGGTATGCAGCACACGCGGCGTGGGATCACGCTCGATATTGATCTTAACCTCACCCGTCATCACAATATGAAACATCACAAAACCGTGACCATCCAACTGAAAATGCCAGTCATCTTGCGCCATGACATAGATATATTCGCCACGACTCAGGTAGACATCATCCAGAATTTGGCTCAGTGCATCCATAACAAACATCACGTTAATAGTGGCAAAGGATTGTCGCCGCAAAAAATATAAGCAACGGGCGGATTGTTATAGCATACAAGCAAAATCAGTCGCATTGACAGTGATGAGGATTGTTCGCAGTCATTGTCGCGGGTCAGGCTTGGCTCTGGCGTTTGACACCTGTTTTTTGGACGCAGTCAGCTATTCACTTACATGATAATCATACAAGATATAAGCATGAGTTTTGACATAAATTGGTTTAAGGAGTGCCGCACATGAATGCCATCACGATCAACCCCACAGCAGTGTCGAGTGACGATATTTTTTTGCGACCAACACCATGGGTCGATCATAAAAAATATCTATGGTTTTTAAGTCCAGCGATTCCGGCGATTGGTGCAGGAGCATTGTTGATCTATCAAGCCAATCCTAAAAAAATGCGCGCCTTGGTCTGGATTGGGCCACTCTTGGTACATGCCCTTATTCCCGTGTTGGATCGAGTTTTTGGTGAAGATGCCAGTAACGCGCCAGATGAGATCATCGCTGAGCTGGAAAAAGATCCTTACTATGCCTATTTGGTAAAACTGTTTATTCCATTACAAATGGCCGCGAACTATGTCGCGTTGGATGTTGCCTCTAACCGCAAATCACCCTTATTAGATCGCATCGGCGCGACCATGACCTTGGGTGTACTCAACGCGATTGGTTTTAATACGTCGCACGAACTGAGCCATAAACACGATAAATTCGACCGTTTCTTATCGATGTTTACCCTCGCACCGACTGGCTATACCCATTTTACCGTTGAGCATCCGATGGGGCATCATCGTCGCGTGTCGACTCCGGAAGATCCAGCCAGTTCACGCATGGGCGAAAGCTATTGGGAGTTTTTACCACGCACCGTGGTGGGTGGCTTTAAATCAGCAATAGACATTGAAACCAAGCGACTTAAACGGCGCGGCGAGTCATTTTGGTCAGTCAATAATGAGCTATTACAAGGTTGGGGCATGTCGGCCGCGTTTTGGACTGCGGCAGTGTCAAGATTCGGGGTCGGTGTATTGCCTGCGTTGGTAGGACAGGCGGTCTATTCTTCAAGTCTGTTTGAGGTGATTAATTACGTCGAGCATTATGGCTTGAAACGGCAGAAAAAAGCCGATGGTCGCTATGAGCGCACCATGCCAGAGCATAGCTGGAATAGTAATCGGATCGTGACCAATCTGGTGCTGTACCAACTCCAGCGGCATTCAGATCACCATGCGTATCCAACCCGTAGCTATCAGGCGTTGCGGCATTTTGACAATACCCCACAGTTACCGAGTGGCTACGCGTCGATGTTGTTACCCGCTTATATTCCGTCACTGTGGTTTAAGATTATGGATAAGCGTGTCCATGACCACTATCAGGGTGATTTAAGCAAAGCCAATATCAGCCCAAAACGCCGTGCTAAGATCTTTGCAAAATTTGGCTTTAAAGGCGACTAATCTGAGCTTTTTCCAATCAAAAACGGCGCATCATCAGCGCCGTTTTGGGTTTAGGTGCATCCGGTTATTTGAGTTCAGCCGAGGATTTTCCCAGTAAACGACGTGCCACAATCAGCAGTTGGATCTGTTGCGTGCCTTCAAAAATATCTAAAATTTTAGAATCACGCGCCCATTTTTCCAGTAGCTCAGTTTCGGCATAACCCAGCGCACCGCACAATTCGACGCATTTAAGCGTGACTTCATTGGCGACACGGCCGGCTTTGGCTTTAGCGATTGAGGCTTCTTTCGAGTTTGGCTGGCGATTGTCTGCCATCCAAGCCGCCTTTAAAGTCAGCAGGCGCGCAGCTTCCCATTCAGCCTCTAGACGATCTAGCGTGGCTTCAATATAGGATGCTTGCATCGGTAGCTTGGCATAATCGACGGATAGGTGGTCTTTTAACAATTCGCGAGTACGATCTAGCGATGCTTTCGCTACCCCAATCGCCATCGCAGCGACTAAGGGGCGGGTATTGTCAAACGTCTGCATCACCCCAGCAAAGCCTTTTTGGATATCGACTTCGGGTGTGCCCAGTAGGTTTTCGGCAGGCACACGGCAATCGGTAAAGCTGATCGCGGCAGTGTCTGAGGCTTTAATGCCCAGCTTATGTTCTAAGCGGGTGACTTGCATACCAGGCGTGCCATGCGCGACCACGAAGGATTTGATTGCGGCTTTACCCACTGCACGGTCAAGCGTCGCCCAGACCACCACACAATCGGCACGCGCACCACTGGTGACGTAGATTTTTTCACCATTTAGGATGTAGTGGTCGCCGTCTTTGACTGCGGTGGTGCGGATATTGGCCGAGTCTGATCCAGTACCGGGTTCAGTGATCGCCATCGCCGCCCATTTGCCTTTAAAGCGTAGCAGCTGCTCTTCGTTGGCGACTGCTGCAATCGCGGCATTGCCCAAACCTTGCCGTGGCATGGCCAGCAATAAGCCCACGTCACCCCAGCACATTTCCATAATGCCGAGTGCCGCTGACATATTTGAGCCGTTTTTAACGCCCATATTTGTATTTGAGTGGGTTGTTGAGCCAGTGCTGCTGGCGCCGACTGCTTGGTCTGAGCCTTCATTCATGCCGTCGAGTAGTGAGGCCAGCATGTTCAGCTCAACTGGCGTAGCATGTTCGGCCTTGTCGTACTTACGCGAGATTGGGCGTAATACGTTTTCGGCGACTTGGTGCGCTTGCTCAACCAACATGGCAAATTTTTTCGGATTTTCTAAGTTCATGAGTGTGCTTCCCATCAATAATGTGGTGGTGGATTCGGCGTGTTATAGGCTGAGCGCATTGTGCATGACCGCCAAACTGCGCAAGTCACGATACCAACGCTCGACCGGATGCTCTTTGGTAAAGCCATGTCCACCCAAGAGCTGCACACTGTTAGTACCGAGTGTCATGGCTTTTTCGGCACATAAAATCTGCGCCAAATGCACCTCACGATGGAACGGTTGCCCATTTTCAGCCAGCGCACAGGCACGCCATACCATCATGCGCATCGACTCCAGTTCGACCGCAATATCCGCCACCATAAAGGCCACACTCTGCCGATGACTGATCGGCTCGCCAAAAGCAATCCGGTCATTCACATACGGCACTACATAATCCAAAATCGCGTCGCCCACGCCCAATGCCAAGGCACAAAACGCCAAGTGGCCTAAATCCAAAAACTCCCGATAGTCGGCATCGAGTTTATTGGCGGCTGCAATACGCACGCCATCCAGTGTTAAACGGGCTGTTTGCGCCGCTTTTAAGCCCATCGCAGGTTCAGCAGCCACGCTTAAGCCGGTTGTGCCGCCTTCGACCACAAACAGCGTCGGCTCACCGTCCAGCTCAGCCGACACAATAAATAACTGTGCCACCTGTCCCATCAACACCAAGGATTTTTCGCCGTTGAGCACATAGTCACCACCGATAGAGGTTGCAACGGTTTTTAGTTCGACGGGATTAAACATCGGCGTTGGCTCGACACAGGCCAGCGTGGCCAGCAGTGGCGTATCTTCGACAAAGGCGGGGAGATATTTGGCCTGTTGCTCGGCTGTCCCGTAGCGAGTCAGCACATTGGCGACCGATATCGAGGTAAATAAGGCTGCACCAAGCGAGAAATCGCCTTTGCCGAGATCCTCTAAGGCCAGCATCTGCGTCACGAGACTTTGTTCAGTCGCCATGCCGCCAAACTGTTCAGGAATCGCGTAATAAATAATCCCTAACGCATTGGCTTGCGCCAAAATTTCGGCTGGAATCTGATGTGCATGGTCAGCGTCATGTGCCGCAGGGCGTAGCACCTCACGCGCAAAACGCGACAGATTGTCACGCACTTGTTGTTGCTCATCAGACAGGGATAAATCAAACACCCCCGCTTTTTTTTGCTGATCTAAACGAATGGCCGATCCCGTTGCCTTGCTGGGCTTAAAGCTGCGCGACGCGGTCGCCACCAGTTTAAAGCCGTTCTTTGAACCCACATACAGCATCTTTTCCACGGTATTACGGATCTTGAAACGATCCGGCAAATCGCTTGCCGCAAACTGAGTCAGGATAGCGAGGCCGAATCCTTGTGCCTTACCCAGAGATTTCATGTTAAAGAGCGGTTTAGTCTTCATTGTTGTTGACTCCTGACCCAGTGAAATATTGCATCATGGCTTTATCCTGTCACGACTTGCTCCGATGCTGTATTGCCGTAGTGACGTTGTTGAGTTGGTGTTTTGGTCAGTTTGGAAAATTATTGTTGCCGAATCGACTGTACAACGTTGTCGTTGTTGTGGCGGCTTTGCGCTGTTTTTCAATCACGCGCAAAAGTCCTTCCGCTAATGGTCGTTATGGGAATCAATACCAGATATATAATACATATATGTATGTTAATACAGTATAGTATGTACGAGAAGTTTGCTCAACAAAGGAATCAACGTGGATATCAGCCAACAACTACAACACACCCCGAACTGGGGTAGTTTGAATGCCTATGAGCGCGCTAAAATTTGTTGTCAATTGCTCCACACGCTTGGCCTGCCGATTCCGAGTTGGATGCAGATTCGACAGTGGATCGGCAAGGGCAGTGCCAATGATATTCATCGTGCCAAACAAGAGTTTTTATTAGATCGACAAACGGTCAAAGCTGACTGGGTGCAGCAGGACGACATGCCAAGCCGTCTGAGTGGCTCACTACAAGACTGGTGGCAGCAGCTTAAACAGGCGGCGGAGCAAGACTATCTGCTGCACAAGCAGCAGTGGCAGCTAGAGATAACTGAACTACAAGCCCAATTAAGCGCAGCACAGGCAACAATCGACCAACAGCAGCAAGAGATTATCCAGCGACAACAACAGCTTGACGCAGGGCAGCAGCAATATCAGCAGGCGCAACAGAGCCTCACCTTAAAAGATCAACTGGCGACCCAACAAGCCATCGAATATCAGCAGCTCTTAGACTTGGCGCATACACAACAAAGTCACTATTTTGCCGAACAGAGCCAGCAGCGCAGACTGCAATTAGTGGATCAGCAGCAGCAGCACGCACAACTTGAGGCGCAACTCAATGTGTTGGCTGATTTTCACAGCTTTGCGGCACAACAAATAGATTTGGCACGGCAGCAACACGATCAACAGCAGACGTTACAGCAGACGTTGTTGGTTGATTTGGTTCAACAGATACTATCTGAGCAGCGCAAGCAACAACACTGGCTTACAGAACACGCACGCACGACTGCTCTCCAGACCAAGCGAGGACAACATCAGCATCGGCAGAAATTTTTTAA
>JBBKWW010000181.1:0-14822 GCA_037969155.1 Moraxellaceae bacterium | reverse complement strand
GGATACTCGGAAATCAGTGCAAATATCAGCAAATAACCTAAATAACGTGCATTGCTGCGCTGCCACAGTGGCTGATGAGCATTACGGAACACATTGGCGGCAATCGCCAAGCAAAATAGCGGAAAAGCCCAGCGGCCAATCACAAATAAATCTGCCAGTTGCGGCCAAACCAAGCGCAAATGGTCGATCAGCATGGTGATGATGGCCAGCCATTTGATGAGATCCAGCGCGTGATCACGCGGTCTAGCAGTGGATACGGATAATGAAAAATCTGGTAGCGGCATTGGCATCAGCTGACCCTGTAGCGTGCATCAAAAAGGGACGGTCAAGCGTCCCTTTTTGGGTAGTAGTCGCCGATTATCGCTTACTCGCTGGCATCAATCACCGGAATTTTCCCGATTTTAGCCTGCCAGATTTTGGGGGCAATGGCGTGTATAGAGGTGCCATTCACATCGACAGCCACCGATACAGGCATATCTTCGACCACCAGCTTATAGATTGCTTCCATGCCCAGATCAGCAAAACCAACGATCTTCGCTTCACGGATTGCTTTGGAGACTAGATAAGCCGCGCCACCGACTGCCATGAGATAGGTGGCTTTGTGTTTTTTGATCGATGCAATGCCGACGGGGCCACGTTCAGCTTTGCCGATCATGCCAAATAAGCCGGTATGTTCCAGCACTTTGTCAGTGAATTTATCCATGCGTGTGGCAGTGGTTGGTCCAGCAGGCCCGACCACTTCGTCGCGGACAGGATCGACTGGCCCAACGTAATAGATCATTTTGCCACGTAAATCGACCGGCAGTTGTTCACCGCGATCAATCATATCGACCATGCGTTTGTGTGCCGCATCACGGCCAGTGTACATGGTGCCAGACAATAGCAAAGTATCACCAGGCTGCCATGTGTCCATTTCGGCTTGCGTGAGGGTGTCGAGATTGACCCGCTTAGATTGACTGGTCGACCACGTGACTTCTGGCCAGTCTGATAGCTTGGGTGCTTGCAGGTGCGCAGGGCCTGAACCATCCAGATGGAAATGCGCGTGTCGTGTGGCGGCACAGTTCGGGATCATGCCGACTGGCTTGCCCGCAGCATGCGATGGATAATCTTTGATTTTAACGTCCACCACCGTGGTCAGCCCACCTAGACCTTGTGCGCCGATGCCGAGTGCGTTGACTTTTTCATAGATTTCGATACGCAGTTCTTCAATCTGGCTGTTTGGGCCACGCTTGAGCAGTTCATGCATGTCGATGTCTTCCATCAACGCCTCTTTGGCCAGCAGCATGGCTTTTTCGGCGGTGCCACCAATGCCAATCCCGAGCATACCCGGTGGACACCAGCCTGCACCCATGGTCGGTACAGTTTTGAGTACCCAATCAACGATGGAGTCAGAGGGGTTGAGCATGGCCAGTTTAGATTTGTTTTCTGAGCCGCCGCCTTTGGCCGCAACGGTGATATCAACACGGTTGCCGGGAACCAGTTTATAGTGGATGACGGCGGGGGTGTTGTCGCCCGTGTTCTTACGACCAAATGCTGGATCACGCAAGATTGAGGCACGTAAAATATTGGTATTTTCGAGATAGCCTTGCCGTACGCCTTCGTTGATCGCGTCGTCTAAGCTCATGCTGAGGTTGAATTTGACATCCATCCCGACATTCATAAACACGTTGACGATGCCCGTGTCCTGACAGATTGGGCGGTGACCTTCAGCACACATGCGTGAGTTAATTAGGATCTGTGCCATCGCGTCTTTGGCGGCGGGATTTTGCTCCGCTTCATACGCCCGATTGACTGCTTGAATGAAGTCGAGCGGGTGATAATAAGAAATAAACTGTAAGGCATCCTTGATCGAGGTAATCAAGTCATCTTGCTTGATGATGGTGGTCATAACCGGCTCTCGTTGTGCGATGGCGTAAAGTGTATGGATTATACAAGCTGACCAAAAAAAAATCCGCCACGTTTCTGGGTTGGTTTAAGGGGCGGTCTTAGCTGTGGTGTGGAAAAGCGCTTAATTCACGTCTAAGACTCTCGACAAAGGTATAGAGAGTTTAGCCATTAAGTAATCATCGGATTGTACCAAAGCAGGCCCAATCACCTGAATCCAGCGGTCATCGGCATCGACTTTGCCCATGTCTTCGCGACGCGGTAGTGGATAGGGTAAGCTCTGATAGAATTTCCAAAAATCAACTTGGTCTAGATTGCGTGACAAGACGATGCCGTCATTTTCAGTGCGAGCAATTAAGTCGTTGACGTGCAAGATGTCCGCAAATTCTGCCCATTGGTTGCTTTGGTCACGGCCAATCAATTGCATGACCTCCGCATCGAGCACTTCTGCACCGATTTTTTGGCGCTCATACAACAGGCTAAGGATGCTGAGCAACGCCAACACTGGATGGCGTGGATGATGATCTGCTGTCCTAAAGGCAGCGCTGGCATAGCTGATTTCAACGCCGAGCAAGATCAAGTTCCACGACAAATAAATCCACAACAAGAACACGGGCAATACCGCAAAGGCGCCATAAATCTGATCGTAGCTGGTAAAGTTACCAATCGCGTAGCCGAAACTGCTTTTTAAAACTTCAAATAAAATGCCGATACTGATGCCTGCAATCGCGGCACTTCTAAAGCCCACTTTGCAATTGGGTATAAACCAATATAAAAAAATAAACGCTGCAAAAGTGAGTAACAATGAGATAATTTTTAGCCAAATACTCCAGTCGATACTGTAGCCCGCAACATTTTGATTGAGAAAATTAATCGAGCTAATCGCTGACGACAGCGCAAACACTGTCCCGAGTAAGATCGGCCCGAGTGACAGCATCGTCCAATAGCGCATCACTCCCGTCGCCCCGCCCCGATGATTATCCACCCGCCAGACGTGGTTAAAAGTTTGCTCAATGGTCAGTAGCAGCATCACACTGGTCACAAACAAAAAGAACACCCCAATCGCCGTGAGATTGGTGGATTTTTCAGCAAATTCCTGTAGATAGCCTGACACTTGATTGCCTGATGTTGGCAGTAAGTTGCTGTACAGCATGTTTTGTAGTTGGGCGCGCGCCGATGCAAGCGCTGGCACTGAGGATAAAATCACCACGAATACGGTGAGTAATGGCACAATCGATAGCAGGGTGGTATAGGTCAAGGCAGCCGCTTTGTCACGGCACTGGTCCTGCTCAAAACGCTTGATTACGAACAGCATGAATTTAAACCAAGCCGCGTCTTTAAATGGTAGTCGTTCCAGTTGTGTTGGCATGGTTTACCCCAAAAATCACCAAATTAGTGCGTTGAATGATGACAAATCATGCGAATCGTCTTGAGTTCGACGTACACTAACACCGATTGATTATACGATATCGTGTCGGTTTTGCGGTTTTTTTGGAGATTTGAGTCATGCACAGCCATCAAGAGCCTTATGTACTGGTGCTGTATTACAGCAAATATGGTACGACACGCGAGATGGCGCGGCAGATTGCACAAGGCATCGAGCAAGCGGGAGTCACTGCTAGAATTCGCAGTGTGCCCGAAGTTGCCAGCGTCACCACACAAATTGAGCCTTCTATTCCTGCCACGGGGGAGTTGTATTGTAGTGTCGAGGATTTGGCGCAGTGTCAGGGTTTGGCTTTAGGTAGTCCAACTCGTTTTGGTAATATGGCCGCGTCGATGAAGTTTTTTTGGGATCAGACCGCGACGTTATGGTTGTCAGGTGCATTACAGGGCAAGCCAGCCAGCGTATTTACCTCAACGGGCACGATGCATGGCGGCCATGAGGCCACCTTACTCACCATGATGATTCCATTGTTGCACCATGGCATGTTGTTACTCGGCATCCCGTATGCAGAGGCGGCATTGTCGAGTACCCAGCGCGGCGGTACGCCTTACGGTGCAGGGCATGTCAGTGGCGCGGCGCACGATCAGCCGATGACCAGCGATGAAAAAAAACTCTGTATCGCGCAGGGCAAGCGTCTGGGGCAGTTGGTGATGCAGCTACAGGCTGGCCAAGTGATCAACACGCACACTTAAACGGATGACGAGGTAAGCATGATTGGGACAAAGTTAAGTTTGGCGCAGCAGCAACGTGCGTTGCGCTATAGCTATCTGGTCTGGCTGTTTTGGCTTGGCGTTGCGATTCCATTGTGGCAAAACCAAGCGATGGGGATGCCGTTGGCCGATGCGGGTGGCTTGGCATTGATTGCGTTGACCCCGTTGCTGTTACTATTGGGTTGGGTTTGGCCAGCTAAAAGCGGCAACATGCTGATGTTGGTGGGTATGCTGCTGTTGGTATATTTTGGCTTTGCCATTCTAGCGGCGATGCGTGGCGGCTGGGCGACGCTGATGTATAGCGTCGAGGTGCTGTTGATTACCCATACGCTGTTCTGGCTGATGTGGGTGGTGGAGCGGTTGCCGAAGTTACAGCAATCCGCATGATGTGGTTAATTGGCAGTAAAGCGGCTGAGGGTAAAGTCATACACCGTACCATCGTCATTTTGCATCACGCGCACAGGTAGATAGTCAAGGTTCGGCGCGAGCCAAAATGTGGTGGTGCGCTTGGGGTTGCTGTGAACGCGGCGCACGCGAACCGTGTCATAGCGCCCCGCAGGTACGCTGAGTTGCTCACGACCTTCACGCACAAAGCGTACCGTATCGACGCTTTTTTCATCGGCAACTAAGTATTGCGATTGTAGGCCGCCTTTTTTCAAATCCTCACGTACTTGAAACTCTAAGTTCAGCTCATCAAGCGTGCCAACTTTGAAATCTAGGCTGCTGGTATTATTGCCGACGACGACGTTGATTTTGCGTGTGGTTTGATTGAAGTTCATGGCTAGATTTTTATTTTTTATCAAAATCTTATAGCGCATATTGTGATGGCCAGAGATGACGTTACGCTGTTCATCAAGGCGGAAGCGGGTGGTTTCGGTGGCATTGGCCAGTACAGGAACACGCGCGATGAAGGTATATACCCAATCATCACCCTCCTTGCGTAGCACACGGCTAGACTGTCCTGACCAACGGTTGTCGATATTAAAGCCATATTCCGCAGTATAGGGTTCAAGTGCGGCGGCTGTGCCAGAGATACCAATACTACAGACCACGCCAGCAATTAGACGAGTAACGTTCGTCCGCATGCTGCGATGGGCTGCCACCATGTCAATCGAGCCAACAAATGCCATTATTAAGTCCCTGAATCATCTAAAAAAGAGGGGGCAAATCCAGATGATCGTGGCATCTGGGCTGTACCAAACATAATTTTAGCGGTTGTTGATCCGCTATACCGTTGAATTATCGTAGGTGCAGGTTTGATTTTGTCTAAATTGTGCAGTTCGGTCGATTGCGCTGGCGACCTGTTGCCGTATTGGTGAGATGCTTCGTGCTGAGTGGAGGCCTGTCGATTTGGATCCGCGCGAGTGGCTATCACTTATAGAATACGAGGGCGTGGTACAAACAAGTGGAGCCAGCTCAGTCTGACATGGAGCGTTTTTTGATCTGAGTACGTTTCATCGCCGTGTACACTGCGAGTTCAGTTTATATTGCAGTGTACACGGTGGGCTATCCTGTACGGTGGCGTATGAGTGGATATACAGGCATAAAAAAAGGCCTAAACCGTTATGGCTTAAGCCTTTGTGTTCCATATGGTGTCGTATAGAACCATATGGATTTATCAAAATGGTCGGGACGGAATCAACTGAACTGGTGTTGTAAGTAACTGTATTTATTTATTTTTATGTATTCCAGTTTTTCTGGGATACACCACAGGATACAGATTACAAGCTGCTGGACTGTTTTTCGCTGTTTTTGCCCTCGATTGGCTGGCCTAGCGCGATGGTTTGGGGGTGTTGGCTTTCCGATGGGTGGCGGCTGTACTGATCGTACTTTGTGATGCGAGAAAATCCCGTATCACTTTCGGTTGTCTTGGTTCGCACTGGCAAGGTTCGCGGCTTGGTTCGCACCATAAACCCATGTTTGGGTGCAAACCTCAGATTTGAGTTTTGTTGTCTTGGTCATCTGCTTAATGGATTGATTTTGTTTAATCCTGTCACAAAACCAGATTTGATAATTTACTGATTGTGACGGGTGCAAAATTGCGTCGGTTGTCTTGGTCGCGTTTGGATCGTGGGCAAGTTGCCGATGTGCGCCCCTTGGTTGCCACGGCATAGGTTTCCACCGTAACCCTTTGATTATTCCAATAACGCAAAATTGCGTCGGTTAACAAAACATGGGTTAACAGATCGGTTAACAGCAAAATGCCCTGTGTGGCCTTGTAACAGCTTGCCTGTAACAGATGCTGTAACAGCCCAAACACGGTACGCACTCGACTGGTACGCACTGAGGTACGCACCGAAAACGATACTTTTTAGAGTTGCGCAAAATCCAGTTGCGCAGTCAGTTGCGCAGCAAAATGCCCTTTTAGATTTGGTATCCAGTTGGGCGGTATCCATGCTGGTATCCAGCGAATGCACCGATTTTGAAAACAAACCCCATGCAATGCGGGAAAATCCCTTATTTGGCAAAGTGCGATAATCCCACTTTGACCACTCAAAACAAAACCGCCACGGTGGGCGGTCTGCTATGTGCTGAGTTCGTCTATTAAATCGGATAGCGTCTTGATCTCGACTATGCCGCTATGCTCACGCTTGTCTATAAACATGCCTAAATGCTTACCAATGTGCGCCCACGCTGAAACCCGTGCGCTATGGCTGCTACCGTCGCCACGTTCCCGTGCTTCCTCCAGTAAGCCCAACAATACGGCATCTTGACTGATTAGCGTTCGGCTGCTGCGTTCGCTTATCGCGTCATCTATGGCGGCTCTAACGTCGGTAACGGTCAACAGGCGGCTACCTTGCTGCTTTGCCGTGTCTTCACTGTAACCAGCACGGATCGCGGCTTGTGTGGCGTTGCAGTCGATTAGGTATTCATCAATAAATCGTTGCTGTTTGGCGTTTGGCATCGCTTGTACTGCTGGGGCTGGGGGCTTGGCCTTATTATATTCTTTTTGATAGTGATTAAAAACCGCCACGGTGGGCGGTCTGCTGTCACTTGTCAGTCTACGAATACAACCACTGCGAAAATGACCTGTAGCCGTCCCATGCAAGCGGCTCTGATTCTGTGCGCTGCTGTGGGCTCAGTGGCTGGCCGTCGCTCAATTGCACTTCATAGCGGTGGCTGTCCAGCTTGATCATGCCCAATACAATCAAGCTGTGTTCAAGGTCGCGCATCTGATCACGGCTTAACTCTAGCCGCTGCATTACCACTCTATGCCAGTCCTCGACCCGTACAAGGGCTTGTGAGGGCTTATAGCCGCCCCTGACTAGCGTCCGCTGTCTACGCTCCAACAACACATTAAAACCAGCAAGGGCGCGTGACTGGTTGGCCGTCAGTGATACATACGCGCCTGTGTGGTGGGTGGGGTGTTTAGGTTGGCTGGCAAGGTAGGCGAGTAAATCGGCTTTGTGGTTGCGTAGCAGGTCGATCAGTTTCTCAGGTGGTGGCTGCTGTGCTTCAAAGTGCAAGCGGTCGCCGTCAATACTGATCTGTATGCCGTGCTGTTGGGCAAGATTGAGAATTTCCCTCGCATTCATAGATCCATGCTCCACTGCTTAGGCGGGGTGGTGGTTGGCGTTACAAGTGAATCTGTCTGTTTTGTTCCCGTAACAGCCGTAACAACCGTAACAGGCTTGCTATTACTGGGGTTCACGCTGTTACGGTTACTGTTTTCGGCTACCGTAACAACCGTAACAGGTGGTGGCGTTTGCCCCTCTGATTGGCTTGTTACGGGTTTTGTTACGGTTGTTACGGTTTGCATTTTTGCTTCCCGTAACAGATTTTGGCCTTGCTACTGTTGGTTGTTACGGTTGTTACGGTTGTTACGGTTGTTTTTCTCTGAATCCGTAACAGATTCGCCCCACATGCGGTCATTGAATGAGTACATGCGGGTCAACTTGCCTGTATCGGGTAGGCGTTCTGGTTTGGTTGCGCCGCTGTCGTTGTTGTGGTCTATCCAGCCGTGGTCGATTAGAACCTTACTGACTTGGCGATGGTCATACCCTTTGCAGACCTCATTCTTGAATTGCTCAGGGAATACCAGATAGCGTCTGCTGTCGCCGTCTGCTTTCCAGTATCCAGCACGGTTGTTAATGCGTTCGTGTTTGTCGGGGTCTGGTTGGTAGAACGCTTCAAAACGGCTTGAACCGTGCGCTTCGAAAAATGCCTTAACGTGGGCAAGGATGGCGCGTTCTTCATGGTTGCCGATCATGCCAAACGATTCTAACCAAGCGTTAAAACAGATCGCCGCCGCCTGTGTTGCTTCACCTTTGCTCCATCCTGTAATGCCTGCATCGGTTGCGATTTCTCCACCTGCTGCAATCAATGCGAATCGACTACCGACACGGTGGGCTTGTCCACTGGCATTGTCAGGCACATGCAGCATAAACGCCTGCATGTATTGCTTGGCGCGTTCGGTGGCCTGTAGGCGGTCGTGGGTCACATGGTCAAGGAATGCTTGGCCTGCTGTACCGTGGTAACGCTTGGCCGCGTCCTTGATTTGATCACTAAATGCCTGTGGGCTGCTGGCCGCATGGATCTGCTCAAACATCCCCATACCTTGCCCTGCATCGGCTGCAATTTCAGCAAGTCGGATTTCTTGGCCTGCATTGGTGCGCTTGCCTGCTTGCTGCATTAAAGCACTCAGTGATTCTTCACCTGCTGACAAGAACAACACGCGCCACTTGACCACGGGGCGGCTACTACCTGTTTTGTGCATCCGTGCCTTGCCTTGTCCATTGGCAAGCATATAAACCGCTGTGCCTGCTATACGCGGGTCGCACTGGTTCAATTCATCCAATACCAGCAAGCCGTCATTGTGTAATGCTGCCAATCCTTCTAGGGCGTTATCGGTGGTTCGCCATTCGCGCCCGTACTGTTCAGGATCACCCCACACGCTACAAGCCATTTTTAACGCTGTGCTTTTACCTGTGCTGCTAGTACCCATGATATGGATGCCGCCGCCTTGTTCGCCCACTAAATCGGCTAGAACGGCTGCAAAGGCCATAGATACCGCCAATCCTAAACGGCTGTTGTCGGTTGCCATTGCCGCCACATGGTCGCGCCATTGCTGCAATGTACCAAGCTGTGAGAATGCAGGCTCTATGCCGTGTGGATTCTGAAAAACCGTGATTTGTTCACTGTCGCCGCTGGTACGGTCTGGCATGACGTAAACGCCGCCACACCATCCCAAACGCTCGACACACAAGGCGCGTGCTGTGGTTGGGTAGCTTTGCAGGTACAAGGTGAACAGATCACGGGTACGCTTGTTCGGGTGGATCTGTAAGCC
Source organism: Moraxellaceae bacterium (assembly GCA_037969155.1). Taxonomy (GTDB): domain Bacteria; phylum Pseudomonadota; class Gammaproteobacteria; order Pseudomonadales; family Moraxellaceae; genus JAYXXU01. The sequence goes on along the minus strand of JBBKWW010000181.1, from coordinate 5,497 downwards.
ACGGTCTGCCAGTTCGCGCCGTACCTCTGAGCCGTCGCCTTGTAATAGCTCCATCGGCATTGCCCACTGATGGGGGCGTTTATCATTATCGCGCCACTCCAACAAACGCCCCCATGCACGCCCACTGTCGTTGCGGGTCATGGCTTTTACGACAATCGCGGTAGACACAAAAGTTTCATGCTCGCCGCCGTCTTTGTCCTTGTCCACGAAATACAGGCCATTGGGTAGCACTTCAAACCGTCCACCGCCGTATTGCATCGGCTCACACAAATGGCCGTCTGGTATGCCGTCGCCTGCATCGGTTGCTGCTGAATCTAACGCCTGAATCTCAGGGGTTGGCTCAGTTTTGAGCGGTTCAATCTTCACCACTGGCAAGGCCATGATGTCCGCTGCGGTGGTGTCTTCACCGTCTTCACCGCGCATCCTGACAAAATCGATTACGTCGCCTTTTGGCGGTAGGTCAAGTAATGCCACGTCTACCGCCCACAGCTCACAACCTAAGCCACTTAGGACGGTTGCAACGTCCGCTTGGTACTTCACACTAGGGTTGTCGTTATCACGCCACACGATCACCTTACGCGCTGCCAGTGGTTGCCAGTCGGTTGTATTGGTAGAACCTGTACTGCCTGACGTGGTGGCAATCAAACCAAGCGATGCCAGAAAATCGGCTTTCTGTTCGCCCTCGACTACCCAAACCGATTGGCCTGCATCGGCTTTTAGCAATTCGCGCAGGCGGTACAACGGTTTTTTGCCCTTGCCGATTGGATACACGTCGCTGAATTTTGGCTCATACGGGATAAATTGGCCTTGTAATGGCTTGCCGTCCTTGTCCAATCGACCGTCATTCACACAAAAGACGCGTATATCCTTTTTCCCGTTGGCATGTTTGAGTCGTGTTTTCCAGTACAGGGGCTGGCCTTGCGCATCGGTGTAGGTGTGAACGGTCAACACTGAACCGCCCTTTGTGGATCTGGCATTCACTTGTTCAGCGTAGGCTATGGCTTGTGCCTGTAGGTCACGGATTGCCGTTGCTGTCGCTTGTGGCGGCTGCTGTGGCTCAGGTGATTCACTGTTGAATAGGTCTAGCGTATCGGTGCATGGTTGGCTATTCATGGCTGTTCACTCCATGCGCCCAATGCTTTGCAGGCCTTAATAAAAGGTAGGCCGTAGCGTGCCATATGAAAGGCGATTACGTCGCCGCCCTTGGCTTCGCAGACCATGCACTTGTAGCCGCCTGAACGGGTGTTAATACGCAAGCTGGGGGCTTTGTCATCATGGAATGGGCAAAGGGCTGTACACCATTCGCCTGTGCCAATCAGTTTCATGCTGTTGCTGTCGCGGTAGTATTCGATTGCAGGCGGTAGCAGGGAACGATTCAGGCCGAAGCGTTGGCCTGTACGCTGTCCGCTAAATGCGGTACGTCGTGGGGTCGCGTATTTCATGCGGCTACCCCGCTTTCATCGCCATAGCGATTCATGTACGCCAGTGCTTCACTGATGACCGCTTGTAGGCTATGGATCGCTGCAATCTGAATCAGGTTGTTTGGCAGATCATAATCACCAAGATAGCCGCCCTTGAGCGCAAACAATGCACCGCGCACACCATCCAGCCACTGCATGACGGTTGTCCACACATGGCCGTTGGCTTGTTGGTCTTTGGTGAGGTCTTCCAATGCCCAATTGGTCAGGCTTTGGGCGGTCTTGAGGATGCCCACGGCTTCGCTGTTGGTGAGTTCGGTTGCAGTCGGCTCTAGGGTGGTCTGTAGCAGGTATAACAGGCCGCTTGCACCAGCAAGGTGAAGGCTTGCGCTGTCGATGTGTTCGCTGTTGAACGTGTCTTGAATAGACGGATTTTGGGCGGGTTTAGTCATGGTCTGACTCCTGTATTAAACTCAGAAGCCTTGCCACTTACGACCAAGTAAGGTGGCAAAGCTGAAAGGGTTGGTCGACCAGTAATACAGGACACTGGCACACGCGAACGTGTCCCTTTCAGCTCCGCCATAGAGGGGCGAACGCCAAAAGATTCAACACACAAAAAAACCGCATTAGGCGCGGATTGTGTGCCTGTATTTTCATAGCCGACCAAAGCTAATCCAACATGAGGTTGGACGGGCAAAGCATACGCTGGATTGGTACACAGTGACAAGGCAAAACAACCACCCACGATCACCACAAAATTGATTGCACTATTGAGCCACGGGTTCATGGTTGCATACCTCCAATCAGGCTACCGCGCATTTGTCGCAATCCTAAGCCTGTCACTTTCTCCAGTAGGCGTATCACGCTTTTGCTGTGAACGATCACATACGGCTGTTCTAGGCTGTCGGTGTACTGTCGCACTGGGGCAAGGTCTGGCGATTCGAACCGCTTAAAGGTGTCGAACGCCATAGGGTCGCCGTCGGTGGTCAAAATGTCTGCTTCATCATCGGGCTGTTTGAGCGTGACTACTAAATAGTATTCTTGCGGCTGCATCATGCTGTCACCTGTTCAGGCTCAAGTGATTGCAGCATATCCACTGCCAGTAGGTAGATTTGCTCGGGGTCGATAGGTTGCTGTGTTTCCTTGCTGTGGTCATGGATCTCTAATAATGAAAATGCAGCATCTCGCAAACCATCAATCATCATTAACTTGTCTTCGTGGTCATGCTCCAATTGATAAACTTGCCCAATCGCTTGCTGTAATAGCTGGCCTAGTTTGGCGCGTGATTTGCGGCTGTATTCGGGATTGGTACGATCAAGGCCGCGTGATACCTTGCCTAGTTTGATCATTCGCTTGGTGATGGATTGGCACATAATGGCTTCCTGTTTAATCAGATCTGATTCAGCATTAACTTTGAGCGGTTGCAGGTATGCCGCTAACGCGCTCAGATTTGGCTTGTACGGGCGTTTGGTATATTGGCGGGTGTGTTTCATCATGGCCGCCCTTACGCTTGGTTAGCGGCTGTGTGCTGGCCGTGCGTTTGGCATTGGGCGTTATGCCAGTTCAGTAAGCCTTGATAGTCGAAATAGACTGGGGCTTGTATGTGTGTGCCTTCTTTGATTGGGCGCGGGAACGTGGGATCTTTCTTGATCAGCTTACGCAAGCCTTCACGACTCAAGTCGAGTAGCTGGCAAGCGGTCTGCTGGTTAATGCGGATTTTCTGAAAGGTTTGCATCTGTACACCTCCGTTTGGATGAGTACAGAATGGATGTTTGTTTGGTTAAAAAATACCCAGTTAGATGTACTAAAATCACCCCCCTCACAAGGTAGAATTTAGGTCTTTTTAAAAAGGTAACTCACCGTCATCATTGAAAAAACCAGAATCCCGAACCTTCTCGAATGTGGCTCGAACCTTATCTGAATTAACCATTAAATCACTTCTAACCGTACATTTATTGTTCGTTACTTCGCAGTCCATTTTGACGGGCATAAACACCTCAGGGTCAATTCCTATTAAGTCCCCTAGATGTTTGGATTTCCCCCCTACAGCGTCCCAGTTGGCAACCGCTGCCAGTTCGTCAATCTTGCCTGTCAAGGGCTTACCGTCTTTAGTGAATGCCGCTCCGTTCTGCTCAAGGTATTCAATTATGGCCTGTTTTGCTGTAAGACCAATTGGAACGCCGCTGCTTACAACTTGTTTCCAAGACGACACTAAAGCCGCCAACTTTGGCGAATAGCAATGGTGCAACTTGTTTAGATAAGGCTCGATGTCATTTGTTGGAAAAAAACACTCAGGTTTAACGCCGTGTTTTAAAAACCATTTTTTTAGATCTTCACGATCAATCGTAGTATTTTTTGGGTCTATTTTTTTTATGTATTCTGCTCGGCTTATCATCCCCCCTTCTATTAATTCCTCACTTAAATAAGTACCAGTCGAGTGGTTCTCAATGGCTATAAAGGCTTCTAGGTCACTATGTTGAACCGCACGAATTAAAGCATTTAGAGTGGTCTGATAGACCATATTTGCATTATGTGGATCAGTATTTAAGCTCTGATATATATAAAACGTATTGCCAAGATGGTCATCGGCATATACACGATTGGGCTCGATACCAGCAGTTAGTGCTGCCGCTTCAACAATACTGATTCTGCTCATTAGCTTATACAAGTCTTCGTTGGATATGCCTTTCATTATCGCTCACCCTCCAGCGTCCCTAAAAATGGTCGCTAGGCAAGCGATTAGGGTAATCGTTTTCGGGTGGCCGCCCTATGCCTAGCACCCTGATTTTATGCCGCTATACCACACGACACAACCACATACGCCACAACACACAACCATACGCGACAAGCCATGACCGACAAAGCGCAAACCTGCATTTCTTTACTCTATAAAAAGGGGCTGTAAGATCATCAAAACGGGTAGGTTACGGGTAGGTTTGCAGCATCAAAACAGCAAGGTTACAGCAAGGGTTCGGGCTGGATAGCGTCATCAAAACCCATAGGTTACCCCCATGATTTGCCCTTGCTCCATGAGGTTTAATTCACAAAACGCTGTTTTCATCATTAAAGTCATTTAATAACAAATGGTTGTCACTGGTTTTAGGTCGTTGAGCATCTGATTTTGAAAACAAACCCCATGCAAGCGGCTGTCAAGTGCTTTTTTTCATCGTCAAAAGGGGCTGTTTTTTGAGTTTTGCGCACAATACGCGAACGCGAATCACGGCAAGATTACGACAAGGGTTCGGGCTAGATAGCGTCATCAAAACCCATAGGTTACCCCCATGATTTGCCCATGCTCCATGGGGCTGTAAGATCATCAATACCTCAAGATTACCCCAAGGGTTGGGGCGTGTCGGATCACCAAAACCTGTCATTGAAAACAGCGATAAATCGCTTGGCCTGCCGTGTTTTAGGTTGACGTAGGTTGACGGATTCGAGAATTAAAAACGCCGCCAATCGCCTGTAAAGCCTTGCCCTGTATGGGTTCGCGCCAATCATTCGCGCTGTGGGCTGTAAATGCCGTCAACCAAGAAAAAACGCCCTCACTGGGGCGGCTGGTTGTTGTCAAATGTTGACCTTTAAGCGGTGGCGATTTATCAAATAACCTAAGCAACACGATCAGCTTAGGCTAGGCAGTTGGATCTCAATTTAAGCACCTATAATACCGCTTATGAGTGCTTAGAATTATGCCCTAGGGTCATTTTGCCGATTCGGTTGCTTCTATAGGAATCGAATTAGGCTTGTAATTCCTTGTGTTTATTAGGTTTTTAGACCACCTGAAAAATCCTATACCAACAAATATACCAACAAAATGAAAAATGCCCCCTGCTTTTGCTGTTTTTGCCCTCGATTGGCTGGCCGTGCGCGATGGTTTGGGGTGGTTGGCTTTCCGATGGGTGGCGGCTGTACTGATCGTGCTTTGTGATGTGAGAAAATCCCGTATCACTTTCGGTTGTCTTGGTTCGCACTGGCAAGGTTCGCGGCTTGGTTCGCACCTAAACCCTTGTTTTTTCCATTAACGCAAAATTGCGTCGGTTGTCTTGGTCGCGTTTGGATCGTGGGCAAGTTGCCGATGTGCG
>JBBKWW010000180.1:0-13876 GCA_037969155.1 Moraxellaceae bacterium | reverse complement strand
ATCAAGATGGTCGTGGAATTAATCCACCCAATCGCGATGGATACTGGTCTGCGCTTCGCGATTCGTGAAGGCGGCCGTACAGTCGGTGCTGGTGTGGTTTCTAAAATCCTTAAATAAGCCTTGCTTAGTCCGTACTGAGAGTCAGTGACTCTCAGTGCTCTATGGGTCAGTAGTTCAATTGGTAGAGCACCGGTCTCCAAAACCGGGTGTTGCGGGTTCGAGTCCCTCCTGGCCCGCCATATTTTAAGCACCATGACTTGTAACATGAGCTGGTTGCTGATACACGCTACGCTAATAGAGTCGTATCCTCATGAAGACTGATGACGAGCTGCGTCAGGCATCCAATAACCTTGCGGATAGTCGCAAGACTGCTATAGATCCCGCTGAAGTGGTTCGTTCCGGTTCGGCGTTTGATGCTGTCTTGTGGTTAGTCGCCATCGGTTTGCTGATTGCCGCGACGATGGCGAATCAATACCTGCCTGCATATTGGGCGCCTGCGACCAATGTTTGGGTGCGGATTTCGATTATTGTCGGTCTAATTGTGGCGGCACTGATTAGTTTGTATGCGACACATCAAGGTAAAGGCTTCGTGACGTTGCTCAAAGATGCAAAAATTGAGCTGCGTCGGATCACTTGGCCAACCAAGCAAGACACCTTTCAAACCACATGGCAAGTGTTGCTGGTCACTTTGATCACTGCACTGATTCTGTGGGGCTTAGATACCCTGTTTGGCTGGGTCATCTCCTCGATTATCGGGTAATCCTATGAAGCGCTGGTATATTATTCATGCCTATTCAGGCTATGAAAAGCAAGTCATGCGTTCGCTCAATGATCGAATTGAGCGCAGCCACGTCAAAGATCTCTTCGGTGAAGTGCTCGTGCCGACTGAAGAAGTCGTTGAAATGAAAGACGGCAAAAAGCGTAAGAGTGAGCGTAAGTTCTTCCCCGGCTATGTCTTAATCGAAATGGAAATGAGTGAAGACACTTGGCATATCGTGAAAGATTGCCCAAAAGTGTTGGGTTTTATTGGGGGCACACCCGAAAAGCCAGCACCGATTACTGAGAAAGAAGCCGAAAAAATTCTGCAACGGGTACGCCAAGTCGGCGAAGCACCGAAGCCAAAAACGATGTTCGAACCTGGCGAAGAATTACTGGTGATTGATGGTCCCTTCCTTGACTTTAAAGGCTTGGTTGAAGAAGTCAATTACGAAAAATCGCGCCTGACGTTGACAATTAATGTCTTCAATCGCCCAACGCAAGTTGAGCTTGAATTCCGTCAAGTCGAAAAAAGTACGTAATACCCTGTGTGGCCACAAACGGCCATACCTAAAACCGCCCGACTTTATGTCGGGTATTGTTTCCATAGGATGCTCACTTTTATGAGCATCCGGCCAATGGGGAGCCGTCAGGCGTTCGTACCCGAGGGGAAGTATCATGGCCAAGAAGATTGACGGCTATATCAAGCTGCAAGTTCCAGCAGGCAAAGCCAATCCATCACCACCGATTGGTCCTGCATTGGGTCAACGTGGTGTGAACATCATGGCCTTCTGTAAAGAATTTAACGCGGCAACGCAAAAACTTGAAATCGGTTTGCCGATTCCAGTTGTGATCACCGTATACAGTGACAAGTCGTTTACTTTTATCATGAAGACGCCACCTGCGTCGATCTTGATCAAAAAAGCGGCTGGTATTGCCAAAGGCTCACCACGTCCAAACACGCAAAAAGTAGGCAAGATCACTCGTGCGCAGCTCGAAGAAATCGCCACCACCAAAGAACCTGATCTGACCGGTGCAGATTTGGATGCTCGTGTACGCACCATCGCGGGTTCAGCCCGTTCGATGGGTCTTGAAGTGGAAGGAGTCTAATCATGGCTAAGCTGACCAAACGTCAAAAAGTGATCGCTACACAAGTCGATAGCACCAAAGTGTACAGCCTCGAAGAAGCTGTTGCGCTGTTGAATGGCTTGCCTGCGGCAAAATTCAAAGAGTCTTTGGATGTGTCGGTCAACCTCGGTGTTGATCCACGTAAATCTGACCAAGTGGTCCGTGGCGCAACCACATTACCAGCCGGTACAGGTAAAACTGTCCGTGTTGCGGTATTTGCGCAAGGCGCTGCTGCTGAAGCTGCTAAAGCTGAAGGCGCAGACATTGTTGGGATGGACGATCTGGCTGAGAGCATTCAAGCCGGTAATCTGGATTTTGACGTGGTGATTGCTGCACCAGACGCAATGCGTGTGGTTGGTAAACTCGGTACGATCTTGGGTCCACGTGGCTTAATGCCTAACCCAAAAGTCGGTACGGTTACGCCAGATGTCGCGACTGCTGTTAAAAATGCCAAATCCGGTCAGGCGCGTTATCGCGTTGACAAAGGCGGTATTATTCATGCAGCAGTTGGTCAAGTCGGCTTTAGTGCTGAAGCGATCCGCCAAAACGTTGAAGCTTTGGTTGCTGACTTGAAAAAAGCTAAGCCAGCTACTTCTAAAGGTGTCTACCTGAAGAAAATCACCTTGTCTTCGACGATGGGTCCTGGTTTAACTGTTGATGTTGCTTCTGTTTCCTAAGATTTTTTAAGATTGATTGGCTGCGGTCTGTACTGTGGTCGATCTCATCGGACTTTGAAGTCGCCGGTAGATTGGCGAGCGTCAAAGACCACAGGCGCACTGAACTTGTTTAGGTGACGTGCTTAAAAATCCAGCCTGCGCAGACGCGGTGGTTTTTGTTTCAGTAACACTGACCCCGCGCGCTGTTGCCGTTCACCAGAATACGCAACAGCGACAATTCGGTGATTGATCATTTGGATCAATCAATTGACATGAGGAGGTTACAGTGACTCTGAGACTAGAGGACAAACAAGAGATCGTCGCTGCGGTGAATCAAGCCGCATCTGGTGCATTCTCTGCTGTGGTCGCCGACTATCGTGGCCTGACCGTTGAGCAGATGACTAAGCTCCGCGTTGCAGCCCGCCAGAATGGGGTTTACCTGCGTGTTGTGCGTAATACGCTTGCTCGTCGTGCCTTTGTGGGTACGCCGTTCGAGATTTTACATGACACCTTGGTCGGCCCAACCGTGATTGGTATGTCATTGTCTGAAAACGATATGGGCGCTGCTGCTCGGTTGTTTAAAGATTTTGCCAAAGATCACAAAAAGCTGGAAATCAAGTCGGCCGCCTTTGACGGCAAACTATACGGTGCGGATCAAATCGACGTATTGGCGAATCTGCCAACGCGCGACACTGCACTTGCTATGCTGGCATCTGTATTGCAAGCGCCTATTTCGAAATTTGCGCGTCTGTTTACTGCGCTCAAAGAGAAACAGGAAGAAGCTGCTTAATCGCTGCCTAAACCACCCTTTACCTATTTGGAGTTTTACCCATGGCACTGTCTAAAGACGATATCCTGAACGCTGTTGCTGAATTAACCGTTCTGGAATTGGTTGAACTGATTTCTGCATTCGAAGAGAAATTCAACGTTTCTGCTGCTGCTGTTGCAGTTGCAGGTCCTGCTGCTGCTGCTGCAGTGGTCGAAGAGCAGACTGAATTCAACGTGGTTCTGAAAAGCTTTGGCGCCAATAAAGTTGCGGTCATTAAAGCCGTTCGTGAAGTCACCGGTCTAGGCTTGAAAGAAGCTAAAGATCTGGTCGAAGGCGCACCACAAATCGTTAAAGAAGCCATCAGCAAAGACGACGCTGCTGCGCTGAAGAAAAAGCTTGAAGATACTGGTGCAGAAGTCGAGGTTAAGTAATCTCAGACGGAGCCGTGCGAGTTCGCGGCTCTTGCATTCGGCTGGTGACCCTTGGGTCATCGGCCTTTTTGCGTTAGAATACTCGGCTCAGTTTTTATTGAGCGACCGTTTACGCATGATGTGAACTGATTTTTTCTCATCATCCGCAAGCGTTCTGTTCCAAGCTCGGTGGGTTAGTCCCATCGGGTGAGTCGCCATTCCGGCGAAGCGTTTTTCCCGACCCCTTGCGCAAGGGTTGGCTTATTTTTCTCCGAGGACTCCCGATGGCTTACTCCTATACTGAAAAGAAACGGATCCGCAAGAATTTCGGCAAGCTGCCTAATGTGATGGATGTGCCGTACCTGCTCGCCATTCAGGTTGATTCCTATCGGGCGTTCTTGCAAGATGGCAAGCAATCCAAGCAGCGTGAAGACGTGGGATTGCAAGCTGCGTTCCGTTCGGTATTTCCGATTTTCAGTTATTCTGGCAATGCTGCCCTTGAGTTTGTTGAATACAACCTTGGCAAACCAGAATTTGATGTGCGTGAATGTATTTTGCGTGGTTCGACCTATGCGGCACCGATGCGGGTGAAGATTCGTCTGATCATTTATGACCGTGAAACCAAATCAATTAAAGATGTGCGTGAGCAAGAAGTCTATATGGGTGAAATCCCATTGATGACCGACAACGGTACGTTTGTGATCAATGGTACTGAGCGGGTTGTGGTCAGTCAGTTGCACCGTTCGCCAGGCGTGTTCTTTGACCATGACAAAGGTAAAACGCATAGCTCAGGTAAAGTGCTGTATTCGGCACGGATCATTCCTTATCGTGGTTCATGGTTAGACTTTGAGTTTGATGCTAAAGATCTCGTATTTGTACGGATCGACCGTCGTCGTAAGCTGTTGGCGACAATAGTATTGCGCGCGTTAGGCTATACCACTCAACAAATTCTCGATAAATTCTTTGACAAAACTGCGGTTTATCTCGAAGACGGTAGCTATCAGATTGATTTGGTGCCTGAGCGTCTACGCGGTGAAATGGCACAGTTTGATATTACCGCTCTCGATGGCAAAGTGATCGTCGAGCAAGGTAAACGTATCAACGCCCGCCATGTTCGTCAGATGGAACAGGCCGGTTTGGTTAAACTGCCCGTGCCGGATGAATACCTATACGAGCGGATTCTCGGTGAGGACGTGAGCCTGCGTGACGGTTCAGTCGTTGATTCCAATACCGTGATCAGTCATGAAGTGTTGGTGAAGCTGGCCGAAAACGGCGTGAAGCAGTTTAATCTGCTGTTTACCAATGACATCGACCGCGGTTCTTTTGTAGCGGATACCTTGCGCGCCGATCCGACCCTGAGCCGTGAAGGGGCGTTGGTCGAGATCTATAAAGTCATGCGTCCGGGTGAGCCACCGACCAAAGATGCTGCCGAAAACTTGTTTAATAACTTGTTCTTCAGTTCTGAGCGTTATGATCTGTCGCCAGTCGGTCGTATGAAGTTTAACCGTCGTCTGGGTCGTCCATACGAAGTCGGTACAGATCAGAAGAGCCGTGAAGTTGAAGGGATTCTAAGCCACGATGATATCGTCGATGTGCTGAAAACCTTGGTTGAAATTCGCAACGGTAAAGGTGAAGTCGATGATATCGATCACTTGGGTAACCGTCGCGTGCGTTCAGTCGGTGAAATGACTGAAAACCAATTCCGTGTCGGTTTGGTGCGGGTTGAGCGCGCGGTTAAAGAGCGCCTAAACCAAGCAGAAACCGAAGGCTTGTCACCACAAGACTTGATCAATGCTAAGCCTGTTGCGGCAGCGATCAAAGAGTTCTTTGGTTCAAGCCAGTTGTCTCAGTTTATGGATCAGAATAATCCGTTGTCTGAGATTACCCACAAACGCCGTGTGTCTGCGCTTGGACCGGGTGGTCTGACGCGTGAGCGTGCTGGTTTTGAAGTGCGTGACGTGCATCAGACGCATTATGGTCGTGTGTGCCCAATCGAAACGCCGGAAGGCCCAAACATTGGTTTGATTAACAGCTTGGCGGTGTATGCGCGTGCTAACCATTTTGGCTTTCTTGAAACACCGTATCGTAAAGTAGTCGAAGGTCGGGTTACTGACGACATCGAATACCTCTCGGCGATTGAAGAAGTCGGTACGGTCATTGCGCAGGCGGATTCGCCAATCGATACCGAAGGCGGCTTGACTGACGACATGGTCTCGGTGCGTCATCATGGCGACTTCGTGCGCATGAGTCCTGAAAAAGTCACCCATATGGACGTGTCACCGCGTCAGGTGGTCTCGGTTGCGGCCAGTCTGATTCCGTTCTTGGAACATGATGACGCGAACCGTGCGCTGATGGGTTCGAACATGCAACGTCAGGCAGTGCCGACGCTGCGTTCTGACAAGCCTTTGGTTGGCACGGGCATGGAGCGTCACGTCGCACGTGACTCAGGTGTTTGTGTCATGGCGAAGCGTGGCGGTAAGATCGACTATGTCGATGCCAGCCGCATCGTGGTACGGGTCAATGAAGAAGAAATGCAAGCCGGTGAGGCGGGCGTGGATATCTACAACCTGATCAAATATACCCGCTCGAACCAAAACACCTGTATCAACCAGCATATCATCGTTAATCGTGGCGACATGATCGCGTGTGGTGATGTGTTGGCCGATGGTCCATCGACCGATTTGGGCGAATTGGCACTCGGTCAAAACATGCGCGTGGCATTTATGCCATGGAACGGCTACAACTTCGAAGATTCGATCTTGTTGTCGGAGCGTGTGGTACAAGAAGATCGCTTCACCTCGATCCACATTCAAGAGCTGTCTTGTGTGGCGCGGGATACCAAGCTAGGCTCAGAAGAAATCACGGCAGATATTCCAAACGTCGGTGAAGCCGCGCTGTCGAAACTCGACGAAGCCGGTATCGTGTATGTCGGTGCTGAAGTGAACGCCGGTGATATTCTGGTCGGTAAAGTCACCCCGAAAGGTGAAACGCAACTGACGCCAGAAGAAAAGCTGTTGCGAGCGATTTTTGGCGAAAAAGCAGCAGATGTGAAAGACTCATCGCTGCGCGTGCCATCAGGTACTAAAGGCACTGTGATTGATGTACAGGTGTTTACCCGTGATGGTCTGGAAAAAGACGAACGTGCCAAGTCGATTGAAAAAGCCCAGCTTGATGCCTATCGCAAAGATTTGAAGGAAGAGTTCCGGATCTTTGAAGAAGCCGCTCGTGAGCGTGTCACGCGCTTATTGTCTGGTCAAGAAGTCAACGGCGGCGGTGGTACACGTCGCGGTGCTGTGTTGGACGAAAACAGCATGAGTGGCATGGAATTGGCCAATCTGTTGGATGTTCAGCCCGTCGATGAGGGTATTGCTGAGCGTTTGACCCAGATCCAAGATTTCTTGAAAGAGAAAGAAAAGGATATTGATGCCAAGTTTGCTGAGAAAAAACGCAAACTGTCGACTGGCGATGAATTGACGCATGGCGTGCTGAAAGTCGTTAAAGTCTACTTGGCTGTCAAGCGTCGTATCCAGCCGGGTGACAAAATGGCGGGTCGTCACGGTAACAAAGGTGTGGTCTCGGTGATCATGCCGGTCGAAGACATGCCGTATGACATCAATGGTGAGCCAGTCGATATCGTGCTGAATCCACTGGGTGTTCCGTCACGGATGAACGTCGGACAGATTCTCGAAACCCATATGGGTTGGGCTGCTAAAGGCTTGGGTGAGAAGATCGACCGCATGTTGAAAGAGCAACGTCAAGTTGCTGAGCTGCGTGAGTTCTTGGATCAGATTTATAACCAAGTCGGTGGTGAGCAAGAAACGCTGGAAAATCTGACTGACGATGAAGTCATGAAGTTAGCGGGTAATCTCACAGGTGGTGTGCCGATTGCGACCCCCGTGTTTGATGGGGCAGAAGAAAGCCAGATCAAGCAGTTGTTGAAGTTGGCCGACCTCTCCGAAACAGGCAAGCAGAAGCTGTTTGATGGTCGTACCGGTGATCAGTTTGACCGTCCAGTGACCGTTGGTTACATGTACATGCTCAAGCTCAACCACTTGGTCGATGACAAGATGCACGCCCGTTCAACCGGTTCGTACTCATTGGTCACACAGCAGCCACTTGGCGGTAAGGCACAGTTCGGTGGACAGCGCTTCGGTGAGATGGAAGTGTGGGCATTGGAAGCGTATGGCGCGACGTATACGCTGCAAGAAATGCTCACCGTCAAGTCCGATGATGTCGAGGGTCGTACCCGTATCTATAAGAACATTGTAGACGGCAATCACTATATGGATCCGGGCATGCCTGAGTCGTTTAACGTGTTGACCAAAGAGATTCGTTCTCTCGGCATTAACATTGAACTCAAGCAGGGTGATTCGTAATCCACGATTGCGACCGCCGAATATTTTGACCCTCACCGAGTGGAGCGCCACTCGGTCTACGGAGAAAAAACTTGAAAGACCTGCTCGATATTATGCGCAAAAAAACCGATTCGGAGCTTGTCACCTCGAATGAGTTCGACCGCATCCGGATTGGTTTGGCTTCCCCTGAGATGATCAAATCGTGGTCACATGGTGAAGTTAAAAAGCCAGAGACCATTAACTACCGCACGTTTAAGCCAGAACGTGACGGCTTGTTCTGTGCCAAAATCTTTGGTCCAATCAAGGATTACGAGTGCTTGTGTGGTAAATACAAGCGCATGAAATACAAAGGCGTGATCTGCGAAAAATGCGGCGTGGAAGTGACCACCGCCAAAGTTCGCCGTGAGCGCATGGGGCATATTGATCTGGCCTCACCGGTGGCGCATATTTGGTTTTTGAAATCACTGCCGAGCCGTATTGGTTTGCTGCTGGACATGACCCTGCGGGATATCGAACGGGTATTGTATTTCGAAAGCTATGTGGTGACTGATCCGGGCATGACCCCGTTTGAAAAATATCAGTTACTCGGCGATGAAGAGTACTACACCGCGCTTGAAGAGCATGGTGATGAATTCGTTGCCAAGATGGGCGCGGAAGCGATCCAAGATTTGCTGCGTGATATTGATTTGGATTCTGAAATCGCGCGTTTGCGTGAAGAGATTCCGACCACAACCTCAGAAACCAAGCTGAAGAAGTATTCTAAGCGCTTGAAACTGATGGAAGCGTTCCGCTACTCGAACAACAAGCCTGAGTGGATGGTGATGACCATTCTGCCAGTCTTGCCGCCAGATTTGCGTCCGTTGGTTCCTCTCGAAGGCGGCCGTTTTGCCACCTCTGATTTGAACGACTTGTATCGTCGGGTGATCAACCGTAATAACCGTTTGAAGCGTCTGCTGGATCTGTCTGCGCCTGATATTATCGTGCGTAACGAAAAGCGTATGCTGCAAGAAGCGGTTGATGCGTTGCTGGATAACGGCCGTCGCGGTCGTGCGATTACCGGCAGTAATAAGCGTCCGTTGAAATCTTTGGCCGATATGATCAAAGGTAAACAAGGTCGCTTCCGTCAAAACTTGCTCGGTAAGCGGGTTGATTACTCGGGTCGTTCGGTGATTGTGGTTGGACCGACCTTGCGTCTGCATCAGTGTGGTCTGCCGAAAAAAATGGCCTTGGAACTGTTCAAGCCGTTTATTTTTGCCAAGCTACAAGCGTCAGGCCAAGCCACCACCATTAAAGCCGCCAAAAAAATGGTCGAGCGCGAAACCGCAGAAGTGTGGGACGTGCTTGCCCACGTGATCCGCGAGCATCCGGTCATGTTGAACCGCGCACCGACCTTGCACCGTTTGGGTTTGCAAGCGTTTGAGCCGATTCTGATCGAAGGTAAAGCGATTCAGCTGCACCCGCTGGTCTGTACCGCGTTTAACGCTGACTTTGACGGCGACCAGATGGCAGTACACGTGCCATTGACCATCGAAGCACAGCTTGAAGCGCGTGCCTTGATGATGTCGACCAACAATATTCTGTCCCCTGCTAACGGTGAACCGATCATCGTGCCGTCACAAGACGTGGTGTTGGGGCTGTATTACATCAGCCGTGACGCGATCAACGTCAAAGGCGAGGGCATGATTTTCGCCGATATCGACGAAGTCAACCGTGCGCTGGCAACCAAGCAAGTGGCGACACATGCCAAAATCAAAGTGCGTGTCACTGAAACTACCTTTAGCGAAGAAGGCGAGAAGCAAGTTCGTACCTTCTTGGTCGATACCACGCCAGGCCGCTGCTTGCTGTGGCGCATCCTGCCTGAAGGCATGAGCTTCGACTATATCAACCAAGTGATGACCAAAAAGAACGTCTCTAAGCTGATCAACTCGGTGTATCGCACACTGGGTCTTAAAGCGACCGTGATGTTTGCCGATCAACTGATGTACCTCGGCTTTGCGCAAGCAACGCACTCAGGCGTGTCGGTCGGTATGGAAGACATGGTGATTCCGCCGAACAAAGACGAGATCATCGCCAAAGCCGATACTGAAGTTCGTGAAATCGAAAGTCAGTTCGAGCAAGGTTTTGTGACCGCTGGTGAACGCTATAACAAAGTAGTCGACATCTGGTCGCGCACCAACGAAGTGGTCGCCAAGGCGATGATGGACAACCTGTCGTTTGATACGGTGATCAATAAGCAGGGCGTGGAAGAGAAGCAGAAGTCATTCAATTCGATCTACATCATGTCGGATTCAGGCGCACGCGGTAGTGCGGCACAGATTCGTCAGCTGGCGGGGATGCGTGGTTTGATGGCCAAACCCGACGGTTCGATTATCGAAACGCCGATTAAAGCCAACTTCCGCGAAGGTCTGACCGTTCTTCAGTACTTTATTTCGACCCACGGGGCGCGTAAAGGTCTGGCCGATACCGCGCTAAAAACCGCCAACTCGGGGTATTTAACGCGTCGTTTGGTCGATGTGGCGCAAGATTTGGTGATTACTGAGCCAGATTGTGGCACCACCGATGGTCTGTGGATGACGCCATTGATTCAAGGTGGCGACGTCATTGAACCATTGCGCGACCGCGTGCTGGGTCGGGTGACTGCGCTTGAGTTGCTCAAGCCGGGTACTGATGAGGTGCTCGCGCCTGCTGGCACGTTACTGGACGAAAAATGGGTCGATACGCTAGAGCGTGCCGGTGTCGATGAAGTCAAAGTCCGCTCAGTGATTAGCTGTAAGACCCGTTTTGGGGTCTGCGCACGCTGCTACGGTCGTGACTTGGCGCGTGGTCACTTGGTGAACGCCGGTGAAGCAGTCGGCGTTATGGCGGCGCAGTCGATCGGTGAACCGGGGACTCAGCTCACCATGCGGACGTTCCACGTCGGTGGTGCGGCATCACGAGCCTCTGCGGTCAATAGTGTCCAAGTCCGTAACAAAGGGACGGTGCGTCTGCACAACATTAAAACCGTCCAGCATGACAAAGGTCACTTGGTCACGGTCTCTCGTTCAGCCGAAATTGGTATTGCTGATGACCTCGGTCGTGAGCGTGAGCGTTATAAAGTGCCATACGGTGCGTCGATTGCGGCCAAAGACGGTGAAGCAGTCGAACAAGGCCAAATCATTGCGACTTGGGATCCGCACACCCACCCACTGATCACTGAATATGGCGGTAAAGTCCGTTTTTCACAGATCATTGATGGCGTGACTGCGACCACCAAGACCGACGAAGCCACTGGCATGAACTCGATTGATATCATGTCATTGAAAGATCGTTCGCTCACCGGTAAAGACCTGCGTCCAGCGATTGTATTGGATACACCAGAAGGTGAGCAGTTCTACTTCTTGCCACAAGCGACCATTTTGACCGTGCGTGATGGCGATCAGATTGGCGTGGGTGACGTGTTGGGTCGTGTGCCACAAGAGTCGTCACGGACTCGTGACATTACCGGTGGTTTGCCACGGGTTGCTGACTTGTTCGAAGCGCGTAAGCCAAAAGAACATGCAATCTTGGCCGAAATCAGTGGTGTGGTGTCGTTTGGTAAAGAAACCAAAGGCAAAAACCGCCTGATCATCATGCCAGATGATGGCAGTGAAGCACATGAAGAGTTGATTCCAAAATGGCGTCAAATCAATGTGTTTGAAGGTGAAACCGTCGCACGTGGTGAAGTGGTTGCTGAAGGACCCTATAACCCGCATGATATTTTGCGCTTAAAAGGCGAGTCGGCTCTAGCGACCTATATCGTCAATGAAGTGCAGGACGTCTATCGCTTACAAGGCGTGAAGATCAACGATAAGCACATCGAAGTGATTATCCGTCAGATGTTGCGTAAAGTGGACATCTTGGATGGCGGCGACACCAGTTTCATCAAAGGTGAACAAGGTGAATACGCGCGTGTGGCTGAAGAAAACGCGGCGATTAGTGCGCAAAATAAATTCCCAGCCAAGTTTAATCGCTTGCTGATGGGGATTACCAAAGCGTCACTGTCGACGGATTCGTTTATCTCTGCGGCATCATTCCAAGAAACCACTCGCGTCTTGACCGAAGCAGCAGTGACGGGCAAAGAAGATGATCTACGTGGTCTGAAAGAAAACGTGGTGGTTGGTCGTCTGATTCCTGCCGGTACTGGGTTGGCGTATCACTTAGAGCGTCGTCGCCAAGAAGCTGCGGCAGCTGAGCAAGAGTTGACCACTGATTTCAGTGATGTTGATCAGGCGTTTAGCCAAGCGTTGAATGAAGAATAGTTCTAAGCGGGCTATTTGAGAAAAAAGACTGCTCAGGCAGTCTTTTTTTTGTCTGTCCGTTGCCCGTGTTTTAGGTATATGTCACTGTGTAAATAGCAGCACAAAATCTTGGCATATCCACCCGTGTTTAATGAGGGTTTTTGGCTGCTTATGGATTGGCTTGGCACGAAACCTGCTATTACTATCGCAGCAGTGTCATCAAACACCGGCTAAAATCGGGCTTCCGCGTAACAGATTTACCCTGTTCCGCCTACAAATGACGACGTGATACACGGTGGATTCGGGTTAATCTGTTTGTCCTAACGATGCTAATCTCTTGGGTTGATTACAATGCGTAAATTAGAAGTTGATTGTCGTTTAGGCTACCAAATTAATGATGTGTCTGAGTTTATTATTCAAGTACAAGCCGCACATCATCCGTGGCAGCGGATTGTTTCCGAGCAATTGCAGGTGGGCAAAATTGAGCCTGAATTGTTTATGGATGTCAGTGGCCTGAATCGCTTGATTCGATTTAGCGCACCGGTTGGTGAGTTGGAGTTATCGTATCGGGCGGTGATTGAGGTCGATATGCCGCCACCCGATCTGAATGCGCGTGAATACGAAATCGCTGAGCTATCCTCAGAGGTGCTGCATTATTTATTGCCGAGTCGCTATTGTGAGTCAGACCTGATGGGGCCCATGGCACGGCGCACCTTTGGGGATTTGCCGCGTGGTTTTAGCCGTGTACAGGCGATTTGTGATTGGATCCACGCCGAGATTGCCTACGAAATCGGCTCGAGTCAGGCGACCACTACAGCACGAGATGTACTGGCCAATCGGGCAGGGGTGTGTCGAGATTTTGCGCATCTGGGGATTACCTTGTGTCGTGCCTTAAATATTCCAGCGCGTTTTGTGTTTGGACATGTCGAATTCCCTGATCCGCCGCCGGATTTTCATGCGTTGTTTGAGGCGTATTTAGGCGGCCGGTGGATGTTGTTTGATCCTACCAAGATGGTTGATCTGGGCAAAATTATCCGTATTGGTACGGGAATTGATGCTACTGATGTCGCGTTTGCGACCTTGTATGGTGAGGTGCAAATGACCTATATGAAGCCATTGGTGCGTGATTATATCGAAGGTCAACCGGAGGATTTTGCTGAAATTGGTTGTTATATCGGTGAAGACACTCCAGCAAAGTAAGCAGGTCGGCTGATGGGGTATCGGATGAAACGTCAACAGACCCTAGGGGCTGTTGATGTTTGAGCCACAGCCGCGACACTGGCCGTTTTTGAGGGGATACAAGGCGTGAATCGTGAGGCTTAGTCATTCTAAGCAAACGACTCGCAACGCAGTAGCCCCCAAAAAGTGCCGTGTCCCTTCGGGTTGCTGGCAAAATACTGTCATACATCGTTGCCACATTGGCAAAGGGAGTGACCATTTGCTGCATGTGTCGCCTTGTCTGTCAGCATTTTGCCTTGCAACGCGGTTCGCGTGCGAAACGTCAACAGCCCCTAGAGAGTAGATAAGGATAATATGATGAAAAAGT
>JBBKWW010000179.1:0-7521 GCA_037969155.1 Moraxellaceae bacterium | reverse complement strand
CGATCCGCCAAAAAGCCCAACTGCACCAATTCCAGCAGATTGGTCACGCGTTTTTTGATCTCAGCTTCGCTTGGACGGGTCTTTTTATCACGCACCCGCAGCCCAAACGCCACGTTATCAAACACGCTCATATGCCGAAACAGCGCATAGTGTTGGAACACAAAACCGACTTGGCGTTGCCGCACATGCAGATCAGTGGCGTCGCTGCCTTCGAGTAGGATTTGGCCGCTATCGGCTTTTTCCAGACCGGCGATGATGCGCAGCAGGGTGGTTTTACCGCAGCCGGATGGGCCGAGTAGGGCAACCAACTTACCGTCTGGGAACTCAAGGTTAATGTCCTTGAGCGCATGGAATGCACCGAAGTGCTTGTCAATATGACTGACTTGAATACTCATGTTAAAACTCCTTGCTCAATTCGATTTAAGACGGCTTGATGGCTTCTGCCGCCGCTTGCATTTCACGCTCACTACGACTTTCGACCCACGTTTTGACCACTAAGGTAATCAACGCCAAAAATGCCAGCAGCGAAGCCACTGCAAACGCTGCACTAAACGAATACTCGTTATAGAGAATCTCGACATGCAGCGGTAAGGTATTGGTTTCACCACGAATATGCCCAGACACTACCGATACCGCACCAAACTCGCCCATCGCCCGCGCATTACACAAAATCACCCCGTACAACAGCGCCCATTTGATGTTCGGTAAAGTGACTTTCCAAAAGGTCTGCCAGCCACTCGCACCCAACACGGTCGCCGCTTCCTCTTCCTCAATGCCTTGCGATTCCATCAATGGAATCAACTCACGCGCCACAAACGGAAAGGTAATAAACACGGTTGCCAAGGCAATCCCAGTCACCGAGAAAATCACCTTGAGATCGTGCTCACGCAGCCAACCACCAAACCAACCTTGTGACCCAAACACCAGCACCAGCATCAAACCGGCAATCACTGGCGACACCGAAAACGGCAAATCAATCAAGGTGGTCAGAATCGACTTGCCGCGAAAGCGAAACTTGGTAATCAGCCACGCTGCGGCCACCCCAAAAATCACATTCAGCGGTACCACAATCGCCGCCACCCACAAGGTCAGCTTGACCGCAGACAAGGTATATGGATCAATCAAAGCCTGAAAATACACCCCAATACCTTGCTTAAAGCCTTCAACAAACACCAAGATCAACGGCAAAAACAAACAACTGGCAAAAAACAGCAGACTGATGCTAATCACCACACGCCGCACCCACGTGGGCTCACGCGTCGCATCACGGCTTTGTAGGCGATGTGCCAAATCTTTCGATGCATTGCTCATTTGGCCAATCTCCCCGCACGCTGATTGCTCCAGCTTTGCAGCAAGTTAATCAGCAGTAACAACACAAAAGACACCAGCAGCATGATCACCGCAATCACGGTTGCACCGGCGTAGTCATATTCTTCTAGCCGTGAAATGATCAACAGCGGCGCAATCTCAGTTTCAAACGGTCGATTACCCGCAATAAAGATCACCGAACCGTACTCACCCACGCCACGCGCAAACGCCAACGCGAACCCCGTCAGCAGCGCAGGCAGCAGCACCGGAAAAGTCACTTGTGAAATGGTCTGCCAGCGACTCGCGCCCAGTGATGCAGCGGCTTCTTCAAGTTCGGTTTCCAGATCAACCAATACTGGCTGTACCGTGCGCATCACAAACGGAATCCCAATAAAGATCAGCGCAATCACAATACCGATTTGGGTATAGGCAATGTCAATCCCGAGCGGTGCAAACCATTGCCCAATCCAACCAGTTGGCGCGTATAAACTGGCCAAGGCAATCCCCGCTACCGCAGTCGGCAGCGCAAACGGCAAATCGATCAGCGCATCGACCAAGCGCTTACCCCAAAACGAATAACGCACCAACGACCACGCCAACAGCAGACCAAACACCACGTTGATCGCCGCCGCAAACAGTGCCGTGCTAAAGCTCAGCCACAGTGCGCGCTGAACCCGTTCCGAGCTTAAAATATTGATCAGTTCAGGCAGATCAATCTGGGCGGATTTGATAAACACTGCGCTCAGTGGAATCAGCACAATCAGTGACAGCCACGTCAGCGTGATGCCCAGCGATAGCCCAAAACCAGACAGAACCGTATGCGGTGTACGTGTGACCATCAGCAGAATCCTCTTTTCTGGTGATCAACGCGCTAACCGGCTATTGGCTTCGACGATCTGGTCAAAGATGCCGCCATTGGCAAAGTGTGTTTCGGTCGCTTTTGTCCAGCCACCAAACTCCTGATCAATCGTGAATAGCTTCACCGGCAGGAATACGTGCTTGTAGCGTGCGGCAACCGCTGGATTACGTGGCCGGAAATAATGCTTGGCGGCCAGTTCTTGACCGACAGGGCTGTACAAATAATTCAAATAACCACGGGCAAGGTTTTCTGTACCATGTTTTTTGACATTGGCTTCGACCACCGCAACAGAGGGTTCGGCCAAAATCGAGATGCTCGGCACGATGATTTCAAATGCGCCTTTTTCCAGTGAGCGAGTCGCCAGATGCGCTTCGTTTTCCCAACTGATCAGCACATCGCCGATGCCACGTTCGGCAAAGGTGGTCAGCGCCCCACGCGCACCCGAGTCGAGCACTTTGGTATTGGCATAAATCTTACGCACAAATTCTTGGGCAGTCGCATCACTGCCACGCGGTTGTTTCTTTGCCCAGCCCCATGCAGCAAGGTAGTTCCAACGCGCACCGCCAGAGGTTTTTGGATTTGGGGTGACCACTTCGACACCTGCTTTGGTCAAGTCGCCCCAGTCTTTGATGCCTTTAGGATTACCTTTACGCACCAAGAACACGATGGTCGAGGTATACGGTGCTGCATTATTCGGCAGTTTGGATTGCCAGTTTTTCGGGATCAGGTTGCTGTTGTTGGCAATCGCATCAATATCACCACCCAACGCCAGCGTTACTACATCAGCATCCAGTCCATCAATCACCGAGCGGGCTTGTTTGCCAGAGCCGCCATGTGATTGCTTAAAATTGATCGCTTCACCGGTGCGCTGCTGCCACCATTTACCAAAAGATTGGTTGTATTCGTCGTACAGTTCGCGGGTCGGATCGTATGAGACGTTGAGGAAGTCGGTCGCGGCATGTACGTTGCCCAGACCGAGTGAGGCGATGATGGCGATGCCTGCCCACTGCTTAAACTTAATTGACATGAGTTGCTCCAAAAGCCTGATTTGAATCATGCCGCAGAGCATAGCCAGTCTGGTTTAGCGTGAGAACGATGCATTTTTGCTTTGATTAGCACAAAAAAAGCATAGGATTTTTTTGGATGGGTCTAGGGTCTGTTGATGTTTGAGCCACGGCCGCGACACTGGCCGTTTTTGAGGGGAAACGTCAACAGCCCCTAAAATTTTAAAAAATTTAAAATCCGCTGCTTGGGAAGTTTTAGACTTCCCCAAGCAGCACACTCCATCAACGCGGCCACAGTGTTGGTTCAGCCCGCCACACCAGTCCAACGCTACTGATCAGCTCTGACTCTGGTCGGGTTCGATCCTCGATCACCGCAGCATTGAGGGTCACTCGTTGCTGTACCATCACTGGCAGTGCATAACTGAACAACAGCCCAAAGCGTTTGGGGGTTACGTCGTTGTCGAGTAACCCCGCATCACGGGCGACCACTCGTGCATTTAAGCCTTTGATCTTATGCTGAATGCTCAGGGTCTCTAAGCGTAAGGTCGTGCTCAAGCGATCAGTCCACGCATAGCCGACATCAACCAGACCACCATACAAGTCGCCCTGATACTCGACCAAGCCATTCACACCATTGAGTTGACCGCGCTCCTGCCGCCACATCGCATAACCCGCCACCGAAAATGCAGACTCAGTTGATTGCCAGCGACTACCAAGCCAAACCAGATTGGCGTTGCCATCGACACAGGTCAGGCTGCGACCACAGGCCGAGATATCCGTGTCATGGGTGTGAGGCAGTGGCACCTCGCTGTTGTCACGAGTGGACTCCCGAATTAGATCAGGCACATGCAGTAACCCCGCACTGACGTTGACATCCCGATAAGTCGTATTTGCCCCCAGCGACCATAGTGCGACATTGGCGGTGTCTTGGCCTTGTCCACCGCGATAGGCCGGCGCACGAAACGCCCCCAAACGTACTCGCTGCGTGGTCGTGCCGTATTGCAGCATCGCGCCGTCCGCATGCCAATGATCATCCCCAAGCAAACCTTGCATCAGCAAGTCAGCGACTGGCCAAGCGGCGGGTTGCTGGGCGGGCAGTGGATTCATGCGACCGAGATCCATGCGCAGTTGTGGCTGTATCTGCCAACCGAGCCTCAGATGATCGGCCAGTAGTTTTTGCTCTTGGTCGCTATACGTCCAAGCTGCTTCAGCATCAATGAGTTGCTCGTAAAAAACAGCATTACTGCGTAGACCAAATCCTGAACGACCATATCGCCAGTCATCCTGCCGCAGTGGCGCAATCCCCGCCAACGGCAAACGGGCACTGGTGGTCACATCCGCATGGACACGTCGGACATCCAGTTGAATCATGCCGTGCACTGCACCTTGCGTGGTTGGCTCAAGGTCTGAATGAGCGTGTAGCATTGAGCTGATGAGAAGGGCTGGTAAAAGGATTGGCAAAGCGCGGATTGGTTGCAATGGTGTCATCGGTTAACGCCTTTAAAAAATTGACAATATCGGCTTGTTCGGCAGCGGACAGATCGATTTTGACAATCAAATCATCCAAATACGGATTGGTGCGGCCATCACCCGCCAATGCACCATCAGTCATCACGCGGCCACCTGCGGCATAGTTAGCGACCACCTGTTCAAGCGTCGCCACGCTGCCATCATGGTTATATGGCGCAGTCAGCGCGACGTTACGCAGGCTTGGCGCACGAAATTTGCCCATGTCTTGCAGGCGTTCGGTCAGCTCAAATACGCCACGATTACCCATCGGATATGCGCCTTGGCCATCGAGGTTATACAGGCCCGTATTGTGAAAAGTAGTTTCGACAAATCTGCTCCCCGCATGCACCACTTGGTTGTTAAAATTAAAGCTGCCGTGACAATGAAAACATTCGGCTTTCTCGCCAAAAAACAAATTCATACCGCGCTGCTCACTGGCGTTCAGTTGTGCTTGTTGCCGTTGCATCCGATCAAATTTACTTTCCGCACTGATCAAGCTACGCTGAAAACTGGCAATCGCCGCGATAATGTTTTGGATTTGAAACGGCTGTGCTTCGTTTGGAAAAGCCTGTTGAAACAACGGTGCATAGACTGGATCAGCTTGCAAGCGGCCAATAATTTGTGGCAGATTGGCATCGGTTAAGCCCATTTCGACCGGATGAACCGCAAACAGCGGCACTTCCATCTGTTTTTCCAAACTGAGCAACGATGGATTCGCCCAGGTCAACGTCGGGCTGTACACCACATTGATGAGGCTTTGGCTGTTGCGTGGGTGTTGGTCACCCGTCGAACCTAGTGCGACTGCACGGCCATCGGTAAACGCCTTATCTGGCTGATGACAACTGGCACAGGCTTGTGTGCTGTTACCAGATAATCGATGCTCATAAAACAAATGCCGCCCGAGTTCGACTTTTGCAGCGGTCATCGGATGACTGTCAGGGATTCGCGGCACAGGAAAAAATTCGGGTAGATTCCACTGCCACGCTGTACTATTTGGATTGGCATCTTCGATGCGCGTCTCACTGCCGCCACAGCCAGACAGGGCGAGTAGCCCTGCCAGACTGAGCAGTGTGATCGCTCGCATGCTTGCTAACATCACACAAGGAAAGGGCATTAAACCTTACTCAACTGAGGCATTGTGTTGGCGGTGATCATCTACGACGATGACAGGTGTGGTGTTGGTTGTTCCATTGCTGGCCAGTGCGCCTGCTTTGGGCACAACCTTAAATAAGCCTTGGTCGTGTCCACCATCCATCGGCTGTCCTGTGGTCAGATTGATGTTAAGCTGCGCAAAAATCGCCGCACATTCTGGGTCGGTCACTCCTGACATACAACCATAGGGGCCACTGAGGTCTTGGCTGATATCACTACTGGCCAGTAAACTCTGAATATCCACTGCGATACGTTGCGTGTCGGCATTAAAAGCATGTGAGTGATAGGCCATGCGGTTGGGACGTTCGCAAGTATCCACCAGACCTGTGCTTGGATTGCTGCCGCTACAGCCAGTTGCCCCCAAGTGGATATTAAAGGTGCTTTGATTTTTGGCAGGAGTCTCAGAACCATCTGCATTGGTTTGGGCAGGGCGTGTCACACCATTGATCGGGTTCACTTCCAGTTTGATGAATTTACGACCACCTTGCCATGCCCATGACATCGCCTGTACATCTAACGGCGCAGCTTGTGCATGGGTGTCACTATGATTCAGCGTCAATGGCACACCGACGGTATAACCGATCCCTGTATAGATGCCTTCAGGTACAGTGCCGACGATCTGGGCATTCATTGCCGCGTTACCACCTGCCTCACCACAGATATCCGCGCCATCTTCCAGGTCAATCAACACGACACCTGCATGTTGCCATTCATTGCGGCTGAGATTGATCGGCACTTCACGGTCATTGGCATCAATCAGATGCAGGTCTGATAGATAAAACCGCAGATCACGCAACTTGGCTGAGGTGCTAGTCGTACCGAGAGTGTTGATGATCTGGCCACAGTTGATTCGATCAGCACCCGCCATTGCGACAAATTCAATGTGGATGGGTTGGGTTTTGCTCATTGCACTTGGTGTGTTGTCATCTGACCCGCCGCAAGCAGACAGCAATGCAACGGATACCGTCAGGGTTGCAGCTTTAATCACGTGTTTTGACAGATTAAACATATTGAATCAATCTCACTGTTTTAATATTAATGGCGACAGGAATACCTGCCGATTAATATTGGGCATTAAAAATAAAACGGGTTTTTATTTTAATTAAATATAAATAGGTGGTGCGCGGCTTTGAGGAATTAAACCACGCAGTGATGTAGCAACATGCTGAGTGACACCCACCAAAGCCGTCACCGCTAAATCAAAAAACGCAATCGGTTCTAGCCCTGCATCAGGGATGGGCGGCAATACCGAATGTCCTAACAGCAAACAAAAGCCACACTGCGTACTATCCATCACATGCGACGTTGTACTCGGTGGCGCGGTGCTGGGCGGTGTCAGATGATCTGGATTGAGTGGTTGTTTTTTATTGTTTTTATTGTGGTGGTGTGCTTGCAGCTTAATAGGGTGTGATGTGGTGTCATGCAATAAAGACAGGGCATGCTGAGCATGATCGTGTGATGCATGTGGGTCATTCTGCGCCAAGGCCGCCGCAGCGACCACACTTGTCAGTTCGACGCAAACCCCATGCCCAACGGACACGTGATCAGAAAAAATTGGCGTCAAAAACACGGAAATCTGCATCAGCCACGCGGCGAATGCAAACCAAATGCCCATGCGTTTGATTGCGATCAACTGTTTACCTCATGCCGATTCTGAATTAATATCGGCAAAACCAGAGTTAAAAAAAT
>JBBKWW010000178.1:0-4186 GCA_037969155.1 Moraxellaceae bacterium | reverse complement strand
ACTTGTTCACAAATCATCGGTAGCTGCGCGATGAGTTCGGGTGACAGCCAAAACCGCACCAGTAACGTCACACCAGAGTCAGCCAAGGCTTTGGTGGTAATCATCGGCTCGGGTGTATGTAGAATTCGATCAAAATTAGCGAGGCGAGCGCTAATCACCTCACGTGCCTGTGTGACCGATTCGGCATAGCCAATCCGGCATTCAATGTCAAAGCGACTCAACGGCCGCGCAGTCAGATTTACCAAAACCGACGTTGCGACGGTCTGATTGGGGATGATCACTGAGATATTATCGCGGGTTTTTAGATGTGTCGTGCGCAAGGCAATCCGGATAATCTTGCCTTCATTATTGCTGATTCTGACCCAGTCACCAATCCGAAACGGCCGTTCTATCAGGATGGTGATCCCTGCAATAAAATTGGCCAGTGTGGATTGTGCCGCAAAACCCACTGCCAAGCCAACGATACCCAGACCGGCAATGATCGACACAATATTGACCCCAAACTGTGCCAGTACCGCCGCAAAACCAAGCAGGACAATCATGACCGACAGGATATTGCGCAACAGTTGATGAATCGCTTGTTCTAATTGAAATCGGCGTAATGCCCGACTTAAAAATCGTAAAGTGATGACCCAAAATACATAAAAAACCAAGGCTGCTACTGCGGCTCTAGCAATCGCTTGCACCGATTCAGCGGCGATGCCGAGTTGTGACAGCACGACGATCATGGTGCTTAATAACGCAAAAAAACGTAGGGCTTGGTGTATCGGGGAGAACCATTCACTGGCCAGATGTAAGCGTTGCTCTAGTAAGTGTAGACCACGCCTGAGCCCAATATAAAGCACGCCAACGAAGCTGAGCAATACCAGACTGACCACCAGTTGACTCAGTAGCACACCACCGATTTTAGCCCAGTCGATTTGTTGTAAGTGCAGTGGCGATGCGCCAACGCTATACAGCAGGCTATCGGTAAATGCTTGATGTAGCTGTTGTATGAATTGGCTCATTGACATCCTCGTCAGGCGTGGCAATGGGGCTCAACCTGTGGGGGTTAGTTTACGTGATTAATTTAGCCAAAAAGATGCTGAAAAACGTATCATTTTGGTATGGTAGTCTGGAACGACTGATCAACAAGGAGTGTCGCTGTGTCGCATCATTTAGAAACTTTGGCCATCCATGCAGGCTATAGTCCTGATCCAACCACTAAAGCAGTGGCAGTACCGATCTATCAAACCACATCGTATGCGTTTGATGATACCCAGCACGGTGCAGATTTATTTGACCTGAAAGTGCAGGGCAATATCTACACACGGATTATGAATCCGACCACTGCTGTATTAGAGCAGCGCGTCGCTGCATTAGAAGGTGGCATTGGTGCATTGGTAGTGGCCTCTGGCATGTCCGCGATTACCTACGCCATTCAGACTATTGCTGAGGTCGGCGATAATATCGTGTCGGTGTCGACACTATATGGCGGTACTTATAATTTATTCGCACATAGCTTGCCGAAACAAGGCATTGAGGTGCGCTTTTTTGACTACAACCATCCTGAGCAACTGGCTGATTTGATTGATGAGCGCACCAAGCTGGTGTTTGCTGAATCGATTGGTAATCCGCTTGGCAATATCGTTGATATTAAAGCCATCAGTGAGATTGCACATCGCTATGGTGTGCCAGTAGTGGTCGATAATACTGTCGCTACGCCAGTGTTACTGCGGCCATTTGAACTCGGTGCGGATATTGTGGTGCATTCTTTGACCAAGTACATCGGTGGACATGGCACCAGTATCGGCGGTGCGATTGTTGATAGTGGGCGCTTCCCATGGGGCGAACATGCCGAGCGTTTTCCAGTGTTGAATACACCTGATCCAAGCTATCACGGGGTGAATTATGTCGAGGCGATTGGTGCTGCGGCGTATATTGCACGGGCGCGAGTTGTCCCGTTACGCAATACCGGTGCGGCGATCAGTCCGCTGAATTCATTTCAAATTTTACAAGGGCTTGAAACCTTATCACTGCGCATGGAGCGGCATTGCGAAAATGCGCTCAAGGTCGCGACTTATCTTAAACAGCACCCGAAAGTCAGTTGGGTCAATTACGCAGCATTGCCAGATCATCCGCAGCATGCGTTGTTGCAGCGTGATTTTAATGGGCTTGCCTCGGGAATTTTGTCGTTTGGGGTGCAAGATGGTTTGGCAGGCGGTACGCGTTTTATTGATGCGCTGCAATTGATCACCCGTCTGGTCAATATCGGTGATGCCAAAAGTCTGGCCTGTCATCCCGCCACCACCACGCACCGACAGCTCAATGCTGAGGAACTTGCCAAAGCAGGGGTGAGTGAGGATATGGTGCGGCTGTCGATTGGTATCGAGCATATCGACGATATTATTGCTGATCTAGCACAGGCACTGGATAACGTCTAAGCTGCCTGCATCAAGATGCTATTCTGATCTCAGGATAGTATCTTCAAATATCAACGCCGCCAAAGAGGGTCTCGCATGTCAGCAGTTCCGTATCTCCAATCGAGTGATCGGGTGGTGTTGTTTGATAGCGTCTGTGTGTTGTGTCATGGTTGGACGACGTTTTTATTGCGCTATGATGCGCAGGCAACCTTTAAATTGTGCAGTGTGCAATCGGTACAAGGGCAGGCCATTCTGGCGCATTTTGGCTATCCGACTGATCGTTTCGACACCATGCTGTATGTGGAGGCAGGCCAAGCCTACCAAAAAACCGATTCTTTTTTCAAAATCATGGCGCAATTACCACGTCCTTGGCGTTGGTTGCGGCTGCTGCGGATTTGTCCACGTCCGATTCGGGATTGGCTCTATGATCGGATTGCACAGAACCGCTACCGAATTTTTGGGCAGTATCAGCAATGTGTATTGCCGTCGGCTGAGCATCGGACACGGTTTTTAGAGCATGTCTAATGGCTGGCTAGCGCGTTATACGCTCGGTTTTATTTATATTTATCATGGTTTAATGCCGAAAATCTTGTTCTTGAGTCAAACTGAGCTGGCCATCAATCAGGCCCATCATTTCTTAGGCCTTGCACCTGAAAAAATCGCTTTGTTGGGCGGCGTGGCCGAGATAGGTTTAGGGTTGCTGATTGTGCTGTATCGGCAAGTGATTTGGCCTGTTATTTTAGCGATGCTAGGACTGGTCTTGTTACTGCTGGATATCATGATCATGATGCCGCAGCTCTTGGTTGAAGCCTTTAACCCAGTTACCATCAATATTGCGGGGATGGTACTGGGCTGGATTGCGTGGCGCGACCATCTTGCGACAGTCCGCTCAAAGCAGGGATTAGACGACTAAGTCCATTTTCTTGGCGGTCTGATACAGGCTACTGGAGCGATTGCCGGTGCGGCAAAACATCAGCACAGGCTTCGGCAGTTCATGAAAGTGCCGTGCAAATACTTCAATATCGAACTGGGTCATTTGACCAGCGACAACAGGCTGAAAGACATAGTGTAAACCGGCTGCGCGAGCCGCTTGTTCAATCTGTGCGCTGGTGGGTTGTTCTGTGCCCCCTTCAAAATCTGGACGATTGTTGATCACTGAGCGAAAGCCTTGTGCGGCGATTTCGGCCAGTTGTGCGGGGAGTAGCTGGGCGGAAAAACTGACTTGATCTGACATGGAAAATCTCCTATAAACTAGCGGATTGAGTGAGGCTTATTCAGGCTTTTAACATTGCTGCACCGCCAAAATCAAGCGCACTTCAGTAGCTTGGTTGGTTTAGGTTAGCCACGATGCTGCTCAATTTGTGCAAAGCCAAAAAAACCCACAAACATCGCGGCAACAAATAGAATGGCCATCAGGTTGCCACTCGCTGCCGTCACTAATGCAGGGCCTGGACAGAGTCCAGCCAAGCCCCAGCCTGCGCCAAAAGCTAAACTGCCGCCGATTAAGCGTCGATCAATCACACGGCTACTCGGCCATTGAAAAGCATCGCCAGACAGGCTCTGAGTGCGGGTTTTGGCATACCAAAATGTTGGCAAGCCGACCAAAATTGCAGCACCCATCACCAAGGCTAACGAAGGATCCCAAGCCCCAGTAATATTGAGGAATCCAATGACTTTAGTGGGGTTGACCATTTGTCCCACAATCAAGCCGATACCAAACACCAGCCCCGCCAGCAGCGCGAACAGATTACGCATCATCAAATCATCCCCAATAGCTGTCGCAT
>JBBKWW010000177.1:0-21238 GCA_037969155.1 Moraxellaceae bacterium | reverse complement strand
ATCATCGCACTCGGAAAAATCCCGAAGTACAACACCAATGCAGTCGCCAGCAGTACCATCACCCCACCGACTTGCATGCCCCAATTGCCTTGCGCATCAATCCGAGGATGATCTGGCGGCGTCATGTACAACACCACCATGACTCGCAGGTAGTAGTACAAACCAATCGCACTGCCCACGATGACCATCGCCGCCAAGAACCAACTCATGTTTTGCACTGCGGCCAGAATCACCATAAATTTGGCAATAAAGCCAGCCGTCAGCGGAATCCCCGCCAGCGACAACAGCATCACGGTCAGTACCGCCGTCAGCACAGGCCGCCGCCAAAACATACCGCGATAATCCGCCAGCGACTCGGCCTCATCCTCATGATACGGACTCGACATCAGTGCCACCACACCCATCGCACCGATGGTGGTCAGCAGATATGCAATCAGATACACACCAACAGTCGGCAATGACGCAATGCCCAGACACAAGATCGCAATCAGCAGATAACCCAAATGCGCAATCGACGAAAACGCTAATAAGCGCTTCAGGTTGACTTGACGCACCGCCAGCAAGTTACCAATCACAATGGACAGTACCGCAATCACGGTCAAAATCGTGTGCATACTGTCGAGCGCCAGCGTACCTGACAGGAAGATAAAGCGAATCGCCAAGGCCAGCACCGCGATTTTACTGACCGTGGCCAGAAACGTCGCAATTGGTGCAGGCGCACCCTGATACACATCGGCAGTCCACGAATGAAACGGGAATAGCGACAGCTTAAAGGCCAGTGCAAACAAGACCAAAGCCATGCCCAGCATCATCAGTGGATTACCGAGACCTTCGATCACGGCCATACCGATATCTTGGAACTGCATGCTGCCCGAAAAGGCATATAAAAATGCCATGCCCATCAGCATCGCAGCAGATGCGGTGGCCGACAAGACTAGGTATTTTAGGGCAGATTCTAATGACTTACTGCGCTCATGCGTGTAAGCCAGCAGACCGTAGGTCGGCACAGACAATAGCTCTAAGCTCAAAAAGAACGAGGTCAGATTTTGGCTACAGACCATGAGCAGCGCACCAATCACCGCCATCAGCAGCATCAGGTACAACTCTTCGCGGTTATTGCGATAGCCCTCAATATAAGCATGTGCCAAGGTACAACAGGCCAATGACCCGACCAAAATCAGGATCATGTAAAATAGCGCGTAAGCATCCACCACGAATAGCGGTGACACAAACGCAGGCTGCGTGCCCAAAACCGATAAGATCGACAGCAGTTGTGGGTTTTGCACGTCCGTGGTCAGGCCAACAAACTGCAACACCGCCACTAATAACGCGATGTTCAGCCCCACCACCGCAGTGGTCGCTGCCGTCGTATGATTGCGTTTAATCGATATCACCAGCATGACCAATAGTGTCGTCAGACCGACGATCAGCACTGGCGCCAGCGGCATGAGCTCAGATAACGTCATGTTCATGGCTTAGCGCATCTCCGTATTGGTCAAAGCAGCCAAATCGGCGGCATCTACTGTGCTGGGCATTGACGCAGCAGCACGGCTCATCTCTTCTACCGCAGCGGGTGCTGTCATCGCTGGATCAACGCTGGTCGCTGCAACTCCAGTAGGCTCAAAGCCAACGCCTTCAAAGAGTGGCACTTGATAGGCATTACCAATCCACTGCATCGACAGGTTCGATGTGTCTAAAACGGTCTGCGGCCATAAACCCATCCACACCAATCCCACGACTAACACCAGCAACAAGCTCAACTCACGCGCATTTAAGTCATGCAAAGACGGCTTCAGACTGGCTTGTTCAGGATTCGGCTCACCAAACATCGCCCGATAAATCAGAATCAACGAGTACACCCCCGCCAACACCAAGCTGACCGTAGCCAAAATGGTATAGGTCGGATAATCAGCAAATGCGCCCATCAAAATGACGAACTCACCGATAAAGTTACCCGTGCCTGGAATCCCCAGCAACGCCGCAGAGAAGAACATGAGAAACACGGGTAGATAACGGAACTGTCCCCACATGCCGCCCATCAGACGCAGATCCCGCGTATGTAACCGCTCATAGATCTGACCACTCATGATAAACAGTGCAGCAGAGCCTAGGCCATGCGCCAGCATTTGAATCATCAAACCCTGCAAGGTCAGCAGATTACCGGCGTAGATGGCCAGCAACACAAAGCCCATGTGCGACACACTGGTATACGCCAGTAGACGCTTGATATCGGTTTGTTGAAAGGCCAGCCATGCGCCATAAAATATCCCCACCATACCGAGAAAAATCGCGATATTGGCAAAATCAGCCGAGGCATGTGGGAACAGTGGCAGTACAAAACGCAGCAAGCCATAGGCGGCGGTTTTGATCAAAATACCAGCCAGATCAACCGAACCTGCAGTCGGTGCTTGCGCATGTGCATCTGGCAACCAGCCATGAAACGGCACCACAGGTAATTTCACCGCAAACGCAACAAAGAAGCACAGCATCAGGCCATATTCAAAACCCGGCGGGAAACTCGTGCCAAGCAGATCCATATAGTTAAAGGTCAAGATTTCGGTCTGCGTGTAATGTAGCAGCACCAACGTCAACACCCCGATCAACATGATCAGACCCGATGCTTGGGTATATAAGAAGAACTTGGTTGCCGCATACACCCGTGAACGACCCGTCGAGCCACTATGACCCCACAAGGCGATCAGGAAGTAGATCGGAACCAGCATCATTTCCCAGAAGAAGAAGAACAAGAACAGATCCATGGCGAGAAACACGCCAATCACACCGCCCAAACTCCACAACAGGTTTAAGTGAAAGAACCCAACCCGCTTCTTAATCTCACCCCAAGAACAACCGACTGCCAGCACACCCAGCAACGCAGTCAACACCACCATCAGCAGTGATAGACCATCGATTGCCAAGTGAAAGCTAATACCCAGCAGTGGAATCCACGGCAACACAAACTCGGCCTGCCAAATCGGCTGCGTGCCTGGTTGCAGCACTGCCATCGCAGAACCGGAGTAATCCCCCACGATCCACAACTGTACCGACAGCACTAAGGTCAACAGCATGCCAAACAACGCAATCCAGCGTGGCAGGCGATCAGAAACTTTTTCAACGATCCAGCATAAAAAACCAGCGAT
This sequence comes from Moraxellaceae bacterium, assembly GCA_037969155.1. Lineage (GTDB taxonomy): Bacteria > Pseudomonadota > Gammaproteobacteria > Pseudomonadales > Moraxellaceae > JAYXXU01. Next base: position 18,098 of record JBBKWW010000177.1, on the reverse strand, counting down.
AAACGGGATCAGGATCAGCGCAGGTAGAATCAGATTATTTTCCATCTTATTTCCCCAAAGCCTGAACCATCAGTGCAACCAACATCACCAGCACCCCGATGAGCATCCAACTGGCATAACCACGCAAGGAACCAGATTGCTGCTTGGTTGCAGCGGCATTACCCGCCTTCACAATCGCAGGCACAACACTCCAGACCCGATCAACTGGATCACGGCCCAACATGCGCGCAATCCACAAAAACGGCTTTACGAAGACTAAATCATACAAGCGATCAAAGCCCCAGCCACCGAGCCACAGATGTGCCAGACTCGCGCCGAGACGGCTATTGCGCAATTGCGTGACCAAGCGACGCTCACCGGTAAACAGCAGCGCCCCGATCAACAGCCCCAAGGCAGTCGCCCCAATCGCCACATATTCAACAAAATGCAAATCATGCGCTTCGCCAGTCCGTTGTAGCATCGCGCCGACCCCTTCAGGTAACACCCCCGCTAGTGGCGGATGAATCAACGCACCGACCGCAGTCGAGACCACCAGTAGCACCGCAAGCGGCAACCAGTACGACACGCCTTTTAAGGCATGTGCAGGGGTTTTTTCCGCACCATGGAACACGATCCAAATCATGCGGAAGGTGTACAGCGCGGTGAGGAATGCACCAAACACGCCCGCCCAGAATAGTTCTGGATGGTTGCTCGCCCATGCCTCCCACAAGATCGCATCTTTAGAATAGAAGCCAACGGTGATAAACGGCAACGCCGCCAATGCACCGCCACCAACCAAGAAGCACACCCAAACGAATGGGATTTTATGACGTAAGCCGCCCATTTTAAAAATATTCTGCTCATGGTGACAGGCCAAAATCACCGCACCCGACGACAAGAACAACAAGGCTTTAAAGAACGCATGCGCCATCAGGTGGAACACGGCGGCTTGCCATGCGCCAACACCGAGCGCTAAGAACATATAGCCGATCTGACTCATGGTCGAATAGGCCAAAATCCGCTTGATATCGGTTTGAACCAGCGCGGAAAAACCGGCCAGTACCAAGGTCACCGCACCGATTTGACCGACCAGCAGCAACACATCAGGGGTCATGATAAACAGCGGATGCATCCGCGCAATCAGATACACGCCAGCAGTGACCATGGTCGCCGCGTGAATCAACGCAGAGACTGGCGTAGGGCCCGCCATCGCATCGGCCAGCCATGTTTGCAGTGGCAACTGGGCAGATTTACCGACCGCACCGCCGAGTAACATCAAGGTCGCCAAGGTCATGGTCAGACTGCCTGCCGCCAACTCTTGTGGTGCACGCACAATAATTTCACTGATATTCAGCGTGCCCAGTTCACGGAACAAAATGAACAAGCCTATCGCCAAAAACACATCGCCAACACGGGTCACGGTAAAGGCTTTAATCGCGGCTCGGCCATTGGCACGGTCACGGAAATAAAACCCAATCAGCAAGTAGGAACAGATGCCCACCCCTTCCCAGCCGAGGTATAACAACAACAAGTTATCGCCCAACACCAGCAACAACATGCTGGCGACGAACAAATTCATATAACCAAAAAACCGTGCGTAGCCGTCTTGCTCACCGCGCATATACCATGACGCAAACAAGTGAATCAAAAAGCCAACGCCAGTAATCACCCCCATCATGGTCAGCGCAAGGCCATCGAGATGCAGGCCAAAGGCAGGCGCAAACTCACCGATCTTCAGCCATGTCCACAAGATTTGCTGATAGGCAGGATATGCACCATCCACACTCGGGGTTTGCGCCAAAAAATCCAAGCCGACATATAGCGCAGTCAAGGCAGACAAGCCCATCGAACCCACACCAATCGCGGCGGCGGCATTTTCGGGCAAGCGGTCACGCAAACTGGCCAGTAACAAGAAGCCAATGAGCGGAAAAACAAAGGTCAAATATAAAAGACTCATCCGCGCATCTCACTGGCTGCATCGACATCCAAGCTGTGGAAGCGACGATAAAATTGCAGCACAATCGCCAAACCAATACAGGCTTCGGCAGCGGCCAAGGTCAAAATCAGAATAAACATGACTTGTCCATCTGGCTGCACCCAAGCACTCCCCGCAACCACAAATGCCAACGCAGCAGCATTCATCATCACTTCAAGACTCATCAAAATAAACATCAGGTTACGGCGTGCCATCACCCCGTAAAACCCCATCGCAAATAACAACGCGGCCACAATCAGGCCATGCTCCATCGGAATGCCACTCATCATGATTGCGCTCCGTCTACGTCGTGCCCATCGATGTCATGCTCAGTGGGTAGGCGTTTGCCCAAATGAAAAGCCGCTACCAAGGCTGCTAGCAACAAAAATGCTGCCACTTCAACCAATAATACATATGCACCAAACAGCGCAATCGCCACGGCTTTGGGCTCAACCGTCTCGACCCCAATCGGCAACTCGCCATTGGTTCCCGCCCGAATCATCCAAATCATCATCAAGCCCAAAATAAAGCTCAACGCGGCGGGCACAGCCCATACCTCTGCCTTAAACCACTGTTGCTCCTGTGCTTCAGTGCTGCCAAGGTTCAGCATCATCACCACGAACACAAACAGCACCAAAATCGCACCGGCATACACCACGATTTCCAAGGCACCCGCGAGCGGCGCACCTAAGCAAAAAAATAGCGCGGCAATCCCGAGCAATGACACAATCAGGTTCAGCAAGGCATGCACCGGATTGGTGTGCGTCACCACCCGAAGGGTCGAAATCAGCGCGACTGCGGCTGCCACATAAAATGGCCACATCATGGCATCAGCCCCCGTACGTTGACTGGAGCAGCTTCGGAATCTGCTGCACCTTTTGGCTTACCATCGACCGCCATACCGGCGACCCGATAGAAATTATAATCTGGATACTTACCTGGCCCTGAAATCAACAAATGCTCTTTTTCATATAGCAGATCTTGCCGCACATACTCGGCCATCTCAAAATCTGGGGTCAACTGAATCGCAGTCGTTGGACAAGCTTCTTCACACATGCCACAAAAAATGCAACGTGAAAAATTGATCCGAAAAAACTCCGGATACCAACGGCCATCCTCTCGTTCGGCTTTTTGCAGTGAAATACAACCGACCGGACAGGCCACTGCACACAAGTTACAAGCCACACAACGCTCATCGCCATCCGGATCGCGGGTCAGTACAATCCGCCCTCGATAGCGTGGCGGTGGATTAACCGGCTGCTCAGGGTAACAAATGGTGTCACGCTTACGAAAACCGTGGCTAAACACCATCAGCATACTACGGATGATTGTGCCCGCACCCACTACCACATTTGCTAAAGTTTTTAACATGTTGGACTCTCCTGAGTGCGCTTACGCGGTTGGGGTCTGCCACAGCACCACGGCTGCGGTAATCAACAAGTTCACCAACGCGAGCGGCAAACACACTTTCCAACCAAAATTCATCACTTGGTCATAACGTGGCCGCATCAATGAACCACGCGCCAACACAAACAGCATCACAAAAAACGAAGTCTTCATGATGAACCAAAACGCTTCTGGCACAAATGGAATCTGAATCCCAAACGGCGGCAACCAGCCACCAAAAAACAGCGTGGTTAATAGCGCCGAAATCAGCACCACGTTGACGTATTCACCAACGAAGAACATGCCCCATTTCATGCCGCTATATTCGACATGATAACCCTCAGCCAATTCTTGCTCAGCCTCAGGTTGGTCAAAGGGATGACGATGGGTCACCGCAACACCCGCGACAATAAAGATAAAAAATGCCAACGGCTGAGTAAACACAAACCAGTAATTGGCTTGCGCTTCCACGATGTCACGCAGGTTATATGAGCCGACAATCGCCACAATGCCCATCAACGACAGACCCATAAACACTTCATAGCTAATGGTTTGGGCGGTACTACGAATCGCACCCAGTAGCGAATATTTGTTATTGGATGCCCAACCACCAAACATCACTGAGTACACGGCAAGCGCGGCCATCGCAAAAAAGAACAGCAAACCAATACTCAGATCAGCCACGCCCAGATTGGGCGAGATCGGAATCACCGCGAATGACATCAGCGCAGTCGCCATCGCAATCGCGGGCGCCATGATAAAGATACGCTTATCCGAAAAGCTCGGTGTCCAATCTTCTTTAAACAACAGCTTGAGCATGTCAGCGACGATTTGAAAAATACCAAACGGGCCGACACGATTCGGGCCATAGCGGTCTTGCCACCATGCCAGTAAGCGCCGTTCGATAAAGCTCATGAGGGCGGCAACCAGTACCACCACCAATAAAATCATCACTGCTTGCAGGATATTAAACGTCATCGACCACTGTTCTGGCGTGAACCATGTTGCTAAAAACTCAGGGGTTTGCGGCTCAATACGCATATTAGCCTCCCATCGCTTGTGCAGTCACAGACACGCTGACTGGTTGATTCAGCTCAAGTACAGGTGCTTGTCCAACGGGGTAGCCGATCAGCCCCAGTGGCAAATAGTCGACCACTTTGACTGGCAGCACCACGCTTTCTGTACCGACAGTCACACTGAGTATTTGGCCATCCACCACTTGCAAACTGTCGGCATCATCACGACACAACGACAAGACTGGCTCAGGCTGACGGTCTTTAAATACTGCGACCCGACTCGACATTTCACCACTGGCAAACAGGTTAAATACGGGAGTCAAACGGAACTGACCCAATGCAATCTGTTCGGCATCCGGCGCAATAAACTGGCGTGCCGCACGCTTGGGCAAACGGTCAAACAAGCGCACGCCCGCATCACCACCTTTGAGATGGCCGCCGACTTCATCTTGGAATTTGTTCCATGACTGTGGCGAGTTCCAACCTGGTGCCCATGCAAAAGGTATCAATGCGCTATCGGTTTGGTCACCGACATAACCTTCCATCGAAAAGGTCAAGCCCGAATCAATATCGACGGGCTGTTTCGGTTCATGCACCGACAGCGGCGCACGCATCGCGGTACGCCCTGAATAGCGACGTGGTTCACGCGCAATCTTGAGACCACCGACCCGATAGCCTGCATTGGGCGCAGCATCAACAACCCCTGCCAGCGCAGGTACTTGCCGCACAATCGCGTCGATCACATCGTCCAGAATCATCCATTCGACTGCCTTCGCATTCAAACCGGCTTTGATGGCATGCAACCAACGCCAGCCTTCTTTAATACTGATACTTGGATCCAGATAACTAGGATCAAACGCTTGGAAGAAACGCTGTGCCCGCCCTTCGAGCGACACCACCGTGCCATCACCTTCAGCAAAACTGGCCGCAGGCAACACCAAACCCGCACGTTTGAGGGTCTCGGTGTGCTGATGATCCAGCACAATCACGTTTTGGGTTTTGCTCAAGACTTGCTGTACGAGGGCTTTAGGTAACCGGCTAAATAAATCGTTTTCGGCGATCACCAGCGCGTCATAATCACCCAGTAAGGCATCTTCAAGTGGTAAACCACCGAGCAACACGCTACCCATCGAATTCACTTCTGGCACGATCAAGGTCAGACCTGCTGCCGCACCGAGGTTTTGAGCGATTTGTGCCGCTGCTTCTAGCAGTGCAGGATCCTGTAAACTGGTCCCCGCAATGATCAATGGTTTTTCGGCTGATTTTAGGCGTTCCGCAATCTGCTGGGCAAAAGCCACTGCTTCAGCGGCCATCCCTTGCATCGATTCACCGGCCAACGCCGCCGCGACAGCAAAACCCAAACGGGCGATGTCATTTGGCGTCGCCACACACTCGCCTTCAGCGATGTCGCTCAGACGGGTTTCATTAACAGACAGGATAAACACTGGACTGTTGATGTTTTGACCAATCCGCTTCACAGGTTCGGCCAGCCATTCTGGCGTGCGGCGGGCTTCAGACATTTTAACCGCTTCATTTTTGGCGGCTTGTCGCACAGACAAGGCCACTCGCGCTGCTGTTTGGGTCAAGTCTTCACCCAAGATCAGCACCGCGTCGTAGCTTTCGATTTCACGCAAAGTCGGGGTATACACGCCCTCTGTTTGTAAAATCGCCGCAGCTTTTTCGACTAAGGCTTGCTCTGCGCGGGTCATCCCCGTGGAGAACTGATGAACGCCGACCAATTCGCGCAGCGCAAAGTTAGTCTCAAGGCTGGCGCGTGGTGAGCCAATGCCGAGGATTTTTTTGCTGTTGAGATGTGCAATCGCTTGATCGAGCGCTGTATCAATACTGATTTTTTGCAAGTCACCGGCGATTTTTTGCTGTGGTTGCCGTGGACGATCGGTACGGTTGACATAGCCGTAACCAAAACGGCCTTTATCACACAAAAAATATTGGTTCACATCGCCATTAAAGCGGTTTTCGATACGACGCAACTCGCCATAGCGCTCACCCGCAGAGATGTTACAACCACTGGCGCAGCCTTGGCAGATACTCGGTGCGTATTGCATATCCCATTTGCGGTTATAGCGGGCGCTGTGGGTCTTGTCGGTGAACACACCTGTTGGGCAGACTTCGACTAAGTTACCTGCAAATTCGCTTTCGAGAATGCCGTCTTTTTCACGACCAAAATACACGTTCGACGCCGAGCCATACACGCCAAGATCCGTACCACCCGCGTAGTCTTTGTAGTATCGTACACAGCGATAACAGGCGATACAGCGATTCATTTCATGTGAAATAAATGGCCCTAGCTGTTGGTTTTCGTGGGTGCGCTTGGTGAAGCGATAGCGGCGGCTGTCATGGCCTGACATCACGGTCATGTCTTGTAAATGACAATGCCCACCCTCTTCACAGACGGGACAGTCGTGCGGGTGGTTGGTCATCAGCAGTTCGATCATGCTGGCACGAAACGCTTTGGCCTCGTCGTCATCAATCGAAATATAGGTGTTGTCCGCAGAGGGGGTCATACAGGACATGACCAAGCGTCCGCGTTTGTCGTCGGCGTTGGCAAACTGCTTGACCGCACACTGACGGCATGAGCCTACGCTACCGAGCGCAGGATGCCAGCAGAAATACGGAATATCCAGTCCCAGCGACAGACAGGCCTGCAAGAGGTTGTCTGCACCGTTGACTTCGAGCTGTTTGCCATCGACATGAATGGTTGCCATCTGTCGAGTTCCTTATGCTTGCTTAACAATGCTGGCTTGAACGGCAACGGGCTTAACCCCTGCTTCAAACTCGCTACGGAAATATTTCAAGGCGCTTTGCAGCGGCTCCATCGCCCCTGGCGCATGCGCACAGAAGGTTTTGCCGATCCACAGATTCTTGGTCAGTTCGGTCAAATGCTCAATATCTTGCATTTGCCCTTCACCTCGCTCCAGCCCACGCAGGATTTTCACTCCCCACGGCAGACCATCACGGCAGGGTGTACACCAGCCACAAGACTCACGCGCAAAAAACTCTTCAAGATTACGCACCAGCGCAACCATATTTTGCGTTTCGTCGACCACCATGATCAGACAAGTACCCAGGCGAGAACCAGCTTTCATGATGGTGTCACCATCCATCGGCAGATCCAGATGCTCAGGCGTTAAAAAGTCAGTCGATGCACCACCGGGTAGCCATGCTTTCAGGGTCAAACCATCTTGCATACCGCCCGCATGGTCTTCGATCACTTCCCGCGCAGTTGTACCAAACGGCAACTCCCACAAACCAGGGAATTTAACCTTACCGGATACACCATAAATTTTAGTCCCAGGGTCAGCTGACTTGTGGGCTGAGAGGTTTTTATACCACTCCGCGCCACGCAACATAATCGATGGAAAATTATTAAAGGTTTCCACGTTATTGACAATAGTCGGGCGACCCCAAGCACCGGCCACCTGTGGAAAAGGCGGCTTGGTACGTGGATTAGCACGGCGGCCTTCCAGCGAGTTAATCAGTGCGGTTTCCTCGCCACAGATATAACGCCCTGCACCGGTATGCACATGCAGATCAAAACTCCAGCCGGTATCGAGGATGTTTTGTCCCAGATAGCCTTTGGCACGGACTTGATCCAGTGCCTCGTTCAGATACTGTGCGGCTTCGATATACTCACCACGAATAAAGATATAGCCCAGCGTCGCCTCAAGCGTATAGGCAGCGATGATCATGCCTTCTAGCAGCTGATGCGGGAGTTTTTCCATCAGCAAACGGTCTTTAAATGTACCGGGTTCCATCTCATCGGCATTGCAGATCAGGTAGCGTGGGCCACCGTCATTCGGTGCCATCAATGACCACTTGATGCCCGCTGGAAACCCTGCACCACCACGGCCTTTCACCGTTGCCTCTTTAATAATTGCTTGTACGTCGGCAGGGCTCATGCTGAGGGCTTTTTTCATCCCTGCATAGCCGTCAAGCTGCTCGTAAGTATCGACATCGCGTACGGCATCGTGTTGCGTTAAACGCCATGTCAGCGGATGGGTGTCGGCTGTGCCGTTACCATGAATCGGTTTGGGTTGGCTATTCATGCGTATTGCTCCAACAGGCCACGAATCGACTCTATGGTCACCAGACTGTGCGTATCTTCGTCGATCATCAAGGTCGGTGCTTTGTCACAATTGCCCAAACAGCAAATCGGCAGCAAGGTAAAGCGATTATCGGCGGTGGTTTGACCATATTGAATGCCTAACTCGCGCTTAAATGCTTCGGCCAGACTTTCTGCACCCATCAAGAAGCAGGCAATCGAGTCACAGATCAAAATCACATGCCGACCGACCGGCTGACGATAAATCCGATTATAAAATGTCGCCACACCTTCAATATCAGTCGCTGGAATACCGAGTTTTTGCGCAATGGCACTCACCTGCACATCATCGACCCAACCATTGCGCTTTTGCACAATTTTTAGCGCATCCAAACTGGCCGCACGCGGATCAGGATAATGATGCATATAGTGTTCAATATCATGAATCTCTTGCGCGGTCAGAATCGCTTCGACATTCACACGTGGCTTTCGATCAGTCAAAATCATCATGCTAATACAGTCCCCTTAGCGATCCACGTCGGCCATCACAATGTCGATGGTCGCCAAGTAAATAATCAAATCCGATACCAAGCTGCCGTTAATCACCGACGGCATTTGCTGCAAATGCGGGAAAGTCGGCGTACGAATCCGCGTGCGATAGCTCATGGTAGATTTATCAGACGTCAGGTAGTAGCTGTTCGCACCCTTCACCACTTCACACATCATCGACGCTTCGCCAGCAGGCATGACAGGCCCCCATGAGACCGAGACAAAGTGATTAATCAAGGTTTCGATGTCTTTTAGGGTTTTGTCTTTTGGCGGCGGTACAGACAGCGGATGATCGGCCTTATACGCACCCGATGGCATGTTGTTCAGACACTGCTCAATGATGCGCATCGACTGTTTAATTTCCTCAAAATGCACCAAAATCCGGTCATAGGCATCGCCGTACTGACCGAGTGGCACTTCAAAGTCGAAGTTTTCATAGCCGCTATACGGCCGTGCTTTGCGTAGATCAAAATCAATCCCAGTGGCACGCAGACCCGTTCCGGTCACGCCCCATGCTAAGGCTTGCTTGGCATCGTACTGCGCCACATGACGGGTACGTGCAATCATGACTTTGTTTTTTAATGCGGCAGTCATGTACTCATCCAGACGCTTTGGCATCCAGTTCAGGAACTCACGTACCAATTTATCCCAACCGTGCGGTAGGTCATGCGCAACCCCACCAATGCGGAACCACGCCGGGTGCATGCGGAAGCCAGTAATCGCTTCGACCACGTCATAGACTTTTTGGCGGTCAGTAAACATATAGAATACAGGACTCATCCCGCCTGCATCCTGAATTGCCGTACCAATAAACAATAAGTGGTTATTAATACGGAAGAATTCGCTCATCATCACGCGGATGGTTTGCGCCCGCTCAGGGATATGTTTAATCCCTGCCAGCTTCTCTACCGCCATCACATATGGCAGGTTTTGTGCCACGCCACCGAGGTAATCCACTCGGTCGGTATAGGGAATAAACGAATGCCACGTCTGACGCTCGGCCATTTTTTCCACACCGCGATGGTGATAGCCGATGTCAGGAATACAATCGAGAACTTCTTCACCATCAAGCTGCAAGATCACCCGAAACGCGCCGTGCGCCGATGGGTGGTTAGGCCCCAAATTCAAGAACATAAAGTCCTCGTCTTTATTGCCCCGCTTCATGCCCCAATCTTCGGGCACAAAACGCAAATGCTCTTGCTCAAAATCTTGTTTAGCCTGGGTTTGATGATATGGCGTGTATTCGGTGGCACGCGCTGAATACTCTTTACGCAGCGGATGGCCTTCCCAATAGGTCGGCAATAAGATCCGGCGCAACAGCGGATGACCGTCAAACTTGATGCCGAACATGTCCCACACTTCGCGCTCATACCAGTTGGCATTCGGCCAAATCCGTGTCGCGGTGGGGATATTCAGATCCGCTTCGGACAACGCACACTTGATCCGCACATCACTGTTACGCTCTAGCGATAACACATGATAGAACACGGTAAAATCAGACGGTGGCAACCCTTCACGATGGGTACGCATGCGCTCGTCCATCGCCGATAAGTCATACAACATCACATATGGACGCGGCACGGTGCGCAAAAACAACAGCACGTCTAGCAGTTGTGAGCGGGTCACCCACAGGGTCGGAAAATCATCCAACGTCTGCTGTAAATGCAAAGAATCGCCGAACTTAGCACGCAATTCTTCGACGATTGCAAATGCTGAACGGGTATCCACTGCGGTGGCTTCAGGAGAAGCGGTTTGAGTTTCAGCCATTGGCTTGGCTTCCTATAGATGACAAAATCGGCTAGGTCGTCACAGACGACCGAGATACTCGCAAACGGTTCACAACGGCGGATTTACTCAATCCCATCCGGTGAGCGCAGGTTGGTCACGGCAATCCGCTCAGCCTGTTTACGATCACGTTCAGGCATCATTCTTGGACGGTAAATCGGTTTCAAATCGTCGCCAATCACCGCCGATAGTGAGCGGCGCTCTTTTTGGATCGACTCTTGCAACACCATCAAACCTTGTAGCACCGCTTCAGGGCGTGGCGGACAACCGGGGATGTACACATCGACTGGAATAATTTTATCGACACCTTGCACCACTGAATAAATATCGTACATGCCACCTGAGTTGGCACACGCACCCATCGAAATCACCCATTTCGGCTCTAGCATTTGTTCATACAAACGCTGAATCACCGGTGCCATTTTGACAAAGCAAGTGCCCGCAACAATCATCAAATCGGCTTGTCGTGGTGAAGCGCGAATCACTTCCGCCCCAAAGCGTGACATATCATGCACGGCTGTCAAGGTGGTCGCCATTTCGACATAGCAACACGATGTACCGAAGTTATATGGCCACAGCGAGTTTTTACGACCCCAGTTCACCGCACCATGCAGCATGTCTTCCAAACGGGTCATGGTGATGTTGCGGTCGAGATCAGCACTCAGCGGATCTTCAACGTCATGCTGGTCTTGCATCGGATACTGGTCAGCATCGGGATTCGCACGGGTCAGGGTATATTTCATCCCGTCTTACTCCTGTTCAGATGACGACTTGGATTTGACACGGCCAGACAGCTGTGCAGGGATCTTGCCCGTTGGATCGCGCTCTAACTCTTCGACGCCATTAAAACGGGTAATGTCGGCCAAGGCCAGCATCGGATTACTCACGGCCTTGAGTTGACGACGGCGGTTGGCGGTGGCCAGATCTGATGGCGACCAATTCAGCGCGCCAGTGCGCAACTCATAGATCAAACCGATGATCAAAATCACGACAAACACGGAGGCCGCAGTGAAGCCTTGCCAGCCAACCTCGCGCACCGCGACGGACCATGTGTACAAAAACAAGGCTTCTAAATCGAAGATCACGAAGAAAATCGCAACCAGATAAAACTTAACGGATAGCCGCATCCGCGCACCACCCGCACCGACCACGCCTGATTCAAACGGCTCATGTTTTGCGCGGGCTTTCGACCGACCGCCCAGCAGTTGTGGCACGGTGAGCATGAAAACACACAGAAAAACCACACCAATCACAAAGGCAATCAGTGCCCAGTTTTGTGTTGTAAGGGCGCTCATGCGGGGAGTACTCCTAGCTGGCCAAACGCAGTGCGCCAACCACAACGTCGGCGCAGCACTGAAAATAGATACACTTGCCGCGCAGTTTACTCGATTTAATGGCAGTTTTTCTATACAAAGCAAAAACGAAAACATAAAGCCGATGGGTATCTTACTATGCGGTCGAGACTGGCCTTGCGTTTACGCCATGCCACGCTGGTCACTGTTCGACTAAAATCAAGCACGGGGACGCTCATCACGGCGGCAGTATCACGCAGTCTATTTATGCCCGCCCGATGACCAGCCGCCCGTATTGATATAAGTCGCGCTGCCACGATGACTTGCGGTGGTTGCTGTTGAGGGGGACAGATTCATACACGTGGTCAGTAGCACCACCATACTCGCCCACGTCACATGCTTGATCATCGGCATTTATTGCCCCTTTTGTGCCATCAGTGACACCACAAATAATCCCACCGTCGCCACGATCAACAGGACAAAGCTGCCACTGCCGAATAGCACCAATGGCAGATTAATCACCCACAGTACAATCGCCGACCATTTAAAAATCTTCTGGTGTTGACCTGCACTGGCTGAATCTTGTAGCACGCTACCCGTCGCAGCAGGCTTACCAAACCACTCCCGCACACGTGCATCACTGACCGGCTGCGCCCAACTCCATGTCATTTCATTGGCATTGCTTTCGGCGGTTAGCGTTTGTTGGCCGTTTTTAAAGCTTTGTAGCGTCGTCACATCATTGATTTTGACTCGCCAATTAAATGCACCAATGGCATACATCACTTTGCTTTGATAGGTGTATTCAGCACGCCACAGCTTATCGTGCCAACGCACACTACTGCCGGTTTGGGTCGGCAGGCTGTTTAAGACTTTGACCTGAGTCCAGTTGCCACGCCCTTCATCGACCAGCCACATAAAGCCCGCTTGCACGCTATACAACAAATACTCTAGCCACAACGTGGGCTCACCGACTTCGTTCATTTGTGCAATGCCTAACACCACATAATCTTGCTGTTCAATGGTCGCTTTGTCGCCGAGTTCGAGTAAGGTTTTGATCGACAGAATTTTTTGATGAGTCGCCAAAACCGTCGCGGTATCGCCCGTCAGCGCGACCTCAGCGCGACAGGCAGGACAGATCAAATGCTCCGCCACGCCAGCCACATACGGCACTGCACTGCCACAGTTCGGGCAAGACAGGCTGGTCATTTGGCCACGCACTTGGCCGGCACTGGCCACGATCTGATCGGGATCACGCAACAATTGCATATTCAGATCAGCCAGTGCATAGGCATCCCCTTCAAAGCCCTGTGGCAACGGCCCTTCGCTGTAATCCAAGGTCAAGAACAGCTCAGCTTTACGCAGATCGGCGACTTTAGTTTGCCAACCTTGCCCGACCACAAACGGCAACTCGCCTTGCCCGCCGACACAATCTGCGGTGCGCACATCGGTGACCCGATAATCACGACCTTTATAAAAAATCGGCTTATTGACACTGAGCTCATCAAAAGGTGGCGCAGTCGGCACGTTACCGACTGGCCGAGTCAGCGTGTACTGACCCGATGCGTCCGATAACCAGCCAGTACTGCCATCATCAAACAGCAGATACCACTCGTTCCACAGACCATCACTGTATTTGAGCTGAATACGACCGATCAAGCTAAACGCCAAACCCGCCAGCACCCCACTACTGCCGAGTTGCAGCGGTGAGTAATCCTCCAGTACCGCAGACATTTTGCCTTGCTCACGCACACTGTCCGCAGCACGCAGCACGCTGGTCTGGCAATACTCACAAACCGCCAACACCGAAGCAGCAGAACGAAAGGGCACTGGTGCACCACAACTTGGACAAGCAGCCGTAAATACCAGCGCAGCGGCTCCCATGCGCCTTATCCCAACAACTGCTTCAGAACTTCGGCTTTGGTCTGATCATAGTCGGCTTGGGTAATCAGTCCTTGATCGAGTAGCGCTTTCAGTTGCGTCAACCGTGCCGCAGGATCAGGCGTGGCGGGTGCAGCAGCTGGTGTGGGGGTCGCGGGCTGAGTCGCTACACCCGCCATTGCACCACTCATCATGTGACCCATGTTCATGCCCGCCGCCAAACCCGCACCAATACCCGCCAAGCCACCTTCATTTTGAGCCGCCAGAGGAATCGCCTCAGCGGTTTGGTATTTCATGTATTGGTTCAGATCGCCCATCATGCCCATCGAAATACGCCGATCAATGGCTTTTTGCAGCTCCTCTGGCAGCGAAATATTTTCGACGACAAACTGATCGAGTTTCAGACCATAACGGGCAAACAACGGCGTCATCACTTGCTTAATCTGATCACCCATCACGCCTTGATTGGCCGCCAAATCCAAAAACGGAATCTGACTGGCGGCAATCGCACTGCTGATATTGGCCACAATCAAATTACGCAACTGCGGCTCAAGCTGTTCAGTGCTATAGCTCGGATTGGCGCCAGTCAGCTCTTTATACATCAGCGCAGGATCAGCCAACTGATATGAGTACATGCCAAACGCGCGCAGCCGCACCATACCAAAGTCACTGTCCCGAATGGTAATCGGCTGTGGTGTGCCCCACTTACGACCCAACTGCAAACGGGTGCTAAAAAACAGCACATCAGACTTAAACGGAGAAGCAAATAGTTTGTCCCAGTTTTTTAGATTGGTCAGCAGCGGCAGGGTTTGTGTACTCAAGGTATATAAGCCCGCGCCAAACACATCCGCAACTTGGCCTTCATTAACGAACACCGCGTATTGCCCATCCCGCACCGTGAGCTTAGCGCCGTTCTGGATCTCATTATCTTGCATCGGATAGCGCCACATCAGCACATCATCTGACTGCGTATCCCATTCAATGACATCAATAAACTGTTTACGCAAAAATGACATGACCATGAGCAACAACCTCTTAAATTGAATTCAGATTAGGATAAGCAAGCGGCATTGATAATGCCGATGGTTAACGATACCGCACCCAAAAACGCACCAACCGCCACATTATTGGCCTCTAGTGCATCGTGTAGATCAGGAATAATCCGTGTCATCGCCAAATAAGCAATCAACTGCACCAGCATTGCCAGCAGTGCCCAGCCCCAATACGCCACCACACTGGCATTAAAAACAGCACTAGAAGCGAGCGTCAGCGCAAAACCCAATAACGCCCCGCCAAAACTCAACGCCGCCGCCAGATGACCCGCCCGAATCAACGCCAGTTCATTGTAGGGCGTAAAGCGCACGTACACTTGCGCGAAGCCTATGAGCAGCAGCACGCCACTGAGCAAATACATTAAATAACGGCTTAAATATTCAAGTGCGGGCAGTTCCGACCAGATCGACTCCATGTACTCACCTTGGCTTTTTAGCATCGACAGCAAAGTCTGTTCTGATTAAATCCTAGCACGCATAAGCCGTTTTGCAGCAGGTTTGTTCCGTAAAATTGACCAAAACGCTCTCTATTTTGACTCAATTGGCAGCAAAGCACATTGTGAGCCCGTACTCAATCCGTTTCACTAAGGGCATGACACAGCAGCCCTAGCAATTGCGACGTTGCTGTTTTTCACCTTTTACAGGAATGTACTCATGAGCGCCAATCTGATCCGCCCACTGCCACCAATGATTCCGCGCCAACTGTACAGCGCCGAACACGAAGCCTTTCGAGATACTGCACGGCGTTTTTTTGAAACAGAAATCGCCCCATTTCATGAAAAATGGGCAGAACAACAACATCTCGACCGCAGCCTGTGGAACAAAGCGGGTGAGCTCGGCTTGTTATGCGCGACCATGCCAGAGGAGTTTGGCGGTAGCGGCGTGGATCGCTTATATAGTGCGATTTTGATGGAAGAACAGGCCTATGCACTAGATTCGGCCTCAGGGTTTGCGCTGCACTCGGACATCGTCGCCAACTATATTTTAAACTTCGGCAACCCAGCACAAAAAATGGCTTGGCTACCGAAAATGGCAACCGGTGAGGTGGTCAGTGCGATTGCCATGACTGAACCCGGCACCGGTTCCGACCTACAAGCAATCCGTACTACGGCGGTGGCGGATGGCGATGACTATATCGTCAACGGCTCTAAGATCTTCATTACCAACGGCTATCTGTGTGATATGGCCGTGGTTGCGGTCAAAACAGGTAATAGTGATAAAGGCGCGGCCAACATCTCCTTGATCATCATGGACGCACATGCCGAAGGCTTTAGCAAAGGCAAACCACTGAAAAAAATCGGCATGCATGGCCAAGATACCTGCGAACTGTTCTTTGATAACGTGCGTGTGCCGAAAGCCAACTTGCTTGGTATGGAAGGCATGGGCTTTATGATGCTGATGAAAGAACTGGCTTGGGAACGTCTGATGGTCGGTCTGATGTCACAAGCAGGTGCTGAAGTGGTGTTTGCGCACACCGTGCAATACACCAAAGACCGCAAGGCGTTTGGTAAGCCGATTGCAGCCTTCCAAAACACTCGCTTTAAGCTAGCCGAGATTCGTACCAAAATCGATATCGGTCGTGCCTATGCCGACCGCTGTATGCAGCAGCAAATCGAAGGCAATCTGTGTATTGAAGCGGCTGCCGCTGCCAAGTATTGGCTATCGGATATGGTCAATGAGATCACTGATGAGTGTGTGCAGTTGCATGGCGGCTATGGCTTTATGATGGAATACCCCGTCGCCCGCGCCTATGTGGATAACCGTGCGCATCGGATCTATGCCGGTACCAATGAGATTATGAAAGAGTTGATTGCTCGGGGTCTGTAATCGCTAGAACCCAAACTGTATTGCAAAAACAGTCCTGATTGGGCTGTTTTTGTTTTTTGGGATACTATAAGATCGGTGCAAATTTGGAGAAAAGAGATACGCGTCATGGAGGACTTGGCATCAGATCTTATTAAGCTCTTTCAATATTTGTTACCTGGCTTTCTTGCCGCATGGGTCTTCTATGGCTTCACATCTTTTGCAAAGCCTAGCCAGTTCGAACGAGTTGTACAGGCTTTAATATTTACACTCGTAACACAAGTTTTTGTATTTTTTACTAAAAAATCAATGATGTTTTTGTCAGATTGTATCGTGCTTGGCTCATGGAGCAAAGATGTAGAGTTCGTGGTATCAGTTGTGATAGCAACTATACTCGGTTTTTTGTTTGCATATTTTGCTAACAATGATCAGTTTCACTCGATTATTCGTAAGGCTGGAATATCCAAAGAGACATCTTATCCGTCAGAATGGTATGGTGAGTTCTCTAACAAGGTAACTTATGTTGTATTACACTTAGAAGATGGGCGACGTTTATACGGCTGGCCTAAAGAATGGCCATCAAATCCTGAAAGGGGTCATTTTTCGCTCCAGCAAGCATCATGGCTCACAGAAGATGGCCAAGAACATCTACTCACTGGTGTTGAAAATATTTTAATACCTTCAAGTGCAGTGAAAATGGTAGAGTTTATGGTAAGAACATGGGAGTAACGTATGTCAAAGAAGTCATCTAACCCACCACCACCATCAGGCGGACGTGGTACAAACGGAGCGAACGTCAACCCGCCACCACCTAGCAGCCTTCGTCCACCTCCACCACCACCTCCACCTCCAACATCAAAATAATAAGATTTTTGTGTATGGTGCGCTATGCACACCATATCTAAAGGTGTGCTTAACAAACCCCACAGCTAGAGCTTTTCATTTTTCACCGTAAAATGTGGCATTAAATCCCCATCAAAGACCCCGAATATCCGCAACCGTCATAAACAACTTATGCGCATCATCGGCAAAGGCCGTAAACCCATATTTTTCATAAAACGGTTTTGCGCCGTCTTTAGCATCCACCACCACCAGCGGAAAACCCACCATATCACTGGCCTTTAACAACTTCTTCAACGCATCCACCAACAACCACTCACCCAACTTTTGCCCCTGATAGCGTCGATCCACCGCCAACCGTGCAATTAACCCCGCCGAAGTCGCGGATTGGTGTTTTTTCTGCAAGGCGACCGGCAACGCCGACACATCCAACAACGTCATGGTCAAGGTGTAAAAGCCCATCATCTGCTGCGGCTGATC
>JBBKWW010000176.1:0-5486 GCA_037969155.1 Moraxellaceae bacterium | reverse complement strand
CCCCTTGCCTTACCCCAAACCATCGCCATCCACTCCACATCATTCAAAAATGGCTTTAAGCTCGGTGTACTCTTCAAATCGTAGGCAATCTCTTTACGCTGCTCCTTGATGGTAATCTGCCAGCTTGCCCCTCGACGACCAGCTTGAAATTGCCACTTCATCAAATGTGCCAACAACACCGCCATCCGACTGGTCAATTCACGTTTTTCACTCTTGCCCACGTCTTCGATCTCCTCAGCGATATGCTCCAAGTCAAGCAGATCAAAGCGGCCAGCACGAATGAAAGCAGCTTGTTCGTTTGCCCATGCCACGATGTCTTGTTCGTAGGAAACGCCCATTTGTCATGCTCCAATAGTCAAATCAGCCCGTGCGTTCAAAATCTTTACTGCGTCCAGCCCGCGTAGGTACGATTAGCACCGCGTAATCCTACCTACGTTGCTGCCCAGAATCTACAGCCCATATTAGCGATTCGGTGCTGCTGACGTAGCACTAGGCGGCTGAACCAATGACTGGTTTAAGAGTTTTTGTAGGCTGTCATCTAGCCCTTCAATATGCACACTGCGCTGTGGAAATGGGATCTCAATGCCAGCCTCATCAAACGCCAGCTTAATCTGCTCAATCAAGGTACAACGTACGCCCCACCAATCCCCCGTCAACACCCAGCCGCGTACCGCAAAATCTACCGAGTTATCCATCAAATCACGCACCACCACTGACGGCGCAGGATCTGTCAGCACGCGAGGTTCGCTGGTGATCAGTTGTTCAAGCATCTGCTTGGCTAAGCGTAAATCAGAGTTATAGCCAATACCGATGGTCAAATCAATCCGGCGAGTGGGTAATGCATAAAAATTGGTAATCGTATTGGTGGTAATGTTCGCGTTTGGTACCACCACCCGCTGATTATCAAAGGTAATCATCACGGTATGGATGATTTTTATTTCCTCAACAATGCCGGTCGTGCCGCCAACCTCAACCAAATCGCCTTTTTTAAATGGTCGAAAAATGATTAAAATCACGCCTGCCGCAAAACTCGACAATTGATCCTTTAAGGCCAAACCCACTGCCAGTGCAGCACCACCCAACACTGCGGCCGCAGATGTGGTATCCACACCAAGCTTGCCCAGTGCAGCAATCACCACCACCGTCAAACCCAGACCATATAGGACGTTGGCTAAAAAACTGACCAGCATGTCATCGACGTGAGTACGCTGCATGACCTTGCGAAACAACCAAATCAATCGTTTAACGATCCATTTGCCTATCAAGAAAATCAATAACGCGGCCAGTATGTTGACCAAGACAGGCAGCGCAGTATCTAATAGTAACTCAGATGTTTGCGACCATTCACGCCATATTGCCATATATATAAACCGCCTAACTGTATGATTGCAGAATAGATTAACAAGTAAAACTGCTTTTATAATGCCCTACCTGCCAATCTACCACAAAATCACAACACTCTACGGTGCCACAGCCAAGGCTTCGGACTCTTGTGAAAACCGCCACGTCCGAATAATGCGTAACTCAGAAAAATCCCGCATACTGGCGTGGAACTTATTATAAGGTGCCGCTTGGCGCACCGAGTTACGTGCTGCCTCATCAAGAATCGGATATCCCGAACTTTCTAATAAACGAATCGCTCGAATCTGTCCATTAGGTCGTAATATCACCATCAGCCGTACATCGCCCGACCAGCCTTTGGCACGCGCAAGGTCTGGATAGTGCTGATTACCGACTTGCTCAACTCGACGCCGAAAACCCTCAATATAAGCTGCGCTCGGATCGGCTTTGGCGGACACACTATCGACCGTATGTACGCTGGTCTGCTTGCTGTACTCTTGTTTACGGCGGGCATATTGCGCTTCTAAACTGGCAATCGCTGCCGCAGCTTGCTGCTGTTCAGTTGGCTGTGGCTGCGGATCACGCTTGGCCTGCTGCGTATTCGACTGTGGCGAGTGCTGCCAGCTCAACTGCGTCACCAAGACACGCTCACTGGCGATTTTGGCCGCCTGTTGCTCACGCTGCTGTTGTTGCGACTGTGGGGCAATTTCTTGTATTTGCGCGGATTGGACTGGACTAGACTCGGGTGATGTCAGCCGATAAGCTTGGCGAGTCACCCCACTGCCGGTTTGATTCGACTGTGCCAAAAAATCGGTATGCTGATCTGGTTTTTCGGCCAAAGTCACGGCTACGGTCACGTCTTGCATCAGTGCCCGATCACCACTTGGTGCCACAAAGCTCAAACCAAACACCAGCAACACATGCAGGCTTACCGCCATTGCCGTACACAACAGCATGACCCGATCAGCCATCAGTGTTCTTATCGGCGATACAAATCCTGTGTACATCAGTGAGTTATCCACGAAATATGAGCGGTCATGACCTGTTTCTCCTGCTGCGTGATCGACTCACAACGCATCTGTGATTTTTTTGCGCCCAAGCACAACTCACCCTGTTAGATTGTGTACAATCTCGACAACCAACCATCCCATATCATGTCTTGATTTGTCTTAACTGACGACAGTCGATCACCAGCCGTGAGACCCCGCCGATGCGAAACATCCTCAGCAAGGTCGCCCGTGGCGTCCGCGAAGTTTATCATAGAGCAGAAGACCTGATCGAAGAAGAGCGTGACTTTCCGATTTCTGAAAATCTACTCAACGCACAACTCAAACGCTACGTCACCGATAACGTCGATCAACTGTCTGATTTACATCTGAACTTGTATGATGATTGGCTGTATCTATTTGCCACCGTGCATTACCAAGGCGTTCATGCCAGTCTGGCCACTAAGCTACGCTTGGTACAAATGCAGTTTGATCGCAACGTCCAGCGCTTTGTGTTTGAACAAGAGGGCGGCACAGAAATTATTGATATTTATTATGATGACTCCGTCAAAAAACTCGGCATTAACTTTCACAAAATCGGAGTTTATTTCGCGTTATTGTGGTTTAAACATATCAAAAACACTGACCCACTGGGCTATATTCTGGAAAAACTAAACGTAGTGACGATTAAACATGGCTTACTGTATCTTGACTTAAACCGTTGGCTGGGCAAAGTTGACAAAGTCATGTCCACGTTGCGCAAGGTCGAAGTCAACCACGCGGTGCTGCGACCACAAACCCTCGTGGTCAAAGCAAGTGTCAAACTCGCAGGGCTGTTAGGCACTGACTTAGCGCCGCAAGAAGCAGACACTGACCCAAGCCAGCACGCGCCAATCATCAACGAAGATCGGCAGTATTAACACCAACCGCTCCGCCTAAAACGCACTAAAAGCCTAGTGCCTGACACTCACCTTGCTGGGCTTGCAAGGTGCGGTAAAAACTGACATTACGAAACTCAGGCGACTCGTCCAAGTCTGGCCACGTCGAGGCGCTGTGGGATTCGGCTTTGACATAGGCAGGATGGCTAAAATTTTTAACCCGCGAATCCGCCACCCACACCGACCGACCAAACTTTAAAAAATCATCTAAAAAGAATCGATTGCACTGGTCATACAGCACGTCAGCTGCCAGCAACACATCGACCACTTCCGTCAGCGCATACAGGTCATTTAAATATTCAAGCTGCACGCCATTGAGGGCAGCATTGGCACGGGTCGCGGCCAGACTGATCGGATCAATATCGCAGGCAATCACCCGTGCTGCACCCGCGAGCTTGGCTGCAATCGCCACCACGCCAGAACCCGTGCCAAAATCCAATACCGTCTTGCCGCGCACCAGTTCAGGTTCAGCCAGCAACCAACGCGCCATCGCCAGACCTGATGCCCAGCAAAACACCCAATACGGCGTGTCTTGCCAGATACGCCGCACCACCTCATCATCCAGCCGCTCAGTCGGTAATTCGGCTGGAATCAGCCACAGATCAATCGATGTTTCAGGTAAACGCTGGCAAGCCAACCCGACGTTTGGGATGATCTGCTGCAATGCCTGCAATAATTCGGATGGCGCAACAAGATTCATTGCCGATTATCCCAATGCCCGCTCAGCCGCTTCGACCGTCTGCCGAATCAGCGTGGTAATCGTCATCGGGCCGACCCCACCGGGTACTGGCGTATATGCACTCGCAACCTGCTCAATCCCGTGCAGCTGAATATCACCAACCCCGCCGCCCTCACGCGGATGAAAACCCGCATCGACCACCACCGCGCCTGGCTTAATCCAGTCGCGTTGAATCAGCTCAGCTTTACCGACCGCGCCCACTACAATATCGGCCAGCTTGATCAGTTCTGCTAGATTTTGGGTGCGTGAATGACAAATGGTCACCGTCGCATTCGCCGCCAGCAACATCATGGCCATCGGCTTGCCCAAAATCGCACTACGCCCAACCACCACGGCATGTTTGCCTGCAATCTCAATAGCATGAGACTGCAACAGCGTCATAATGCCTTGCGGCGTGGCTGAGCCATAGGCTTGCTCCCCCATACTCATGCGGCCGAAGCCTAAGCACGTCACGCCATCGACATCTTTAGCCAGTGCAATCGCATCAAAACACGCCCGCTCATCAATCTGCTCTGGAACCGGATGCTGCAACAAAATGCCATGTACATCTGGATTAGCATTCAGGGTTGCAATCTCGGCTAACAACTGTTCGGTGCTGGTGCTTTGTGGCAACTCGACTTTGACCGACTGCATACCGACACGGCGGCAGGCATTGCCTTTCATCCGCACGTAGGTTGCCGATGCCCCATCATCACCGACCAGAATCGTCGCCAAAATCGGGGTGCGACCGGTCTTGGTTTTTAGCACTGCAACTCGCTGACTCAAGTCTTGTTCAATACTGGTCGCGAGCTTTCGCCCATCGAGGATTTCACTCATGTTTACAATCCCAATTCTAAAATAAGCCCAAATTCTGTGCACTATAATAGCGTATGCAACTGCAACACGGCTTGAAACAACTGCGTGGGTTCTATTTTTTTCACTCAACTTGCTGTTTTTTTGTGCAAACCCACTGGCTTTTAAACCACAATACTTGTTTTTTGCCCGCTTCCTGCTATTATCGTTCACCTTGGTCGGATAGCAAAATGGTTATGCCGCGGATTGCAAATCCGCTGACGCCGGTTCGATTCCGGCTCCGACCTCCAAGATTAAGCAGCACCCGTTACACTTAATCATCTGCCCAGATGGTGAAATCGGTAGACACAAGGGACTTAAAATCCCTCGCTTTCGGGCGTGCGGGTTCGATTCCCGCTCTGGGCACCACATTCTTGCACAGGGCTACCCAACATAGCCCACTAACCCTAGCAACCACAAGGTTCTAGGGTTTTTTATTGCCCAACACAACACAACACAAACCATGTAGAACCGGCACAACCCAAAAAAATAACAGCAAAAACAATGTCTTGTATCAATAGCTCAAATCCAGCTCTAGCCCCAGCCTGTTTAGGTTTGGGGCTTTTTTGTGCGCTAGCTTTAGCCTAGCATTTTAATCAACTGTGCCACTAAACGCTGATTTTGTTCAGCCGTACCGATGGTAATCCGCAA
>JBBKWW010000175.1:0-2880 GCA_037969155.1 Moraxellaceae bacterium | reverse complement strand
AATACTTGCATTTGGACTATCCAGTGCGCTACTCGGTTCTGGCATGACTTGGGCAGAACCGGCAGCAACAGAAGCCGTCGTAATCGCGGCACCAGATATGCAGCCACTAGATGCGATTCCACTGCCAGAGGGGATGGTGGTTGAGCCTGTGGTGGCAGAAGCTGTCGTCGTAGCGGCTCCTGTAGAGGAAGCTGTCGCAGAGCCGGTCATAGATTCTGGCGATACCGCTTGGATTATCGTCGCGACAGCATTGGTGCTGTTGATGACGATTCCGGGTTTGGCGCTATTTTATGCCGGTATGGTACGCCGCAAAAACGTACTTGCGACGATGATGCAGAGTTTTGCCACAGTGGCACTGGTATCTGTACTGTGGGTCGTTGCGGGCTATTCGTTGGCGTTCTCTGAGGGCAGTTGGTTCGTGGGTGGCCTCGACAAGATGATGCTGAGTGGCGTCATGGTTGGTACGGTGTCAGGCACGATTCCTGAAAGCCTGTTCATGCTGTTCCAGATGACCTTTGCGATTATTACCGTCGCGATCATCTCCGGTTCGATTGCTGAGCGGATGAAATTTTCATCATTTTTAACCTTTGCGGGGATCTGGGTGCTGGCCGTATACGCACCGATCTGTCACTGGGTTTGGGGTGGCGGTTGGTTAGGTACTGATGGTGCACTGGATTTTGCTGGTGGTACGGTGGTACACATTAACGCGGGTGTTGCGGGTCTGGTCGCCGCGTATATGATCGGTAATCGTACGGGTTTGGGTCGTGAGCCAATGGCGCCACACAATCTGGTATTGACCGTGATTGGTGCGAGCTTGCTGTGGGTTGGCTGGTTCGGCTTTAACGGTGGTAGTGCGTTGTCAGCAGGTGGTACTGCGGCAATGGCCATGGTTGTGACACAAGTGGCTGCTGCTGCGGGTGCGCTGGCATGGATGGCAGCTGAGCGGATTGCGCGTGGTAAAGCCTCCGTGTTGGGTGCAGCGTCCGGTGCGATTGCTGGTTTGGTCGGGATTACTCCTGCTGCTGGCTTCGTAGATGTGAGCGGTGCGCTTGCAATCGGTGTGATCTGTGGTGCGGTGTGTTTTTGGGCAGCGACAACGCTCAAGCGTATGCTCAAAGCCGATGACTCACTGGACGCCTTTGGTCTGCATGGTATCGGTGGTATTTTGGGTGCGTTACTCACAGGTGTGTTTATCAGTGAAGCGATTGCTCCAGATGCTGCGACTGCCATGTCATTCGGTGCGCAAATGTGGGTACAGCTTGAAGGTGTACTGGCGACTATCGCGTATAGTGCCATCATGACCTTTATCATCTTGAAGATCATCGATCTGGTGATGGGTCTACGTGTCTCTGAAGAAGAAGAGCGCGAAGGTTTGGACGTATCGCAACACGGTGAGCGGATCGAGTAAGCGGATATGTTTATCTGATCTGATCAGTTGATTGATCGAACAACGGATGCTGCGGCATCCGTTGTTGTTAGGGTTTGTTGTTTAAATTGAGTGGCTGGATGATCTTTTTTTCGTCACTCAGACGGTTGCTACATGTTAGGATGACTTAGAATATAAACAGAATATTGAGTGCAGGGCCAATCTATGCGCAGTCTGATCAATCGTCGCTCTAAGCAGCACGAAACCGCGCGTCTCGCGGCATTGGCTCGCTATAATATTTTAGATACCTTGCCTGAGGTGGCCTATGATGATGTGGTCGAGATTGCCGCGTGTATCGCGGGTACGCCCATTGCCTTAATTACCTTATTAGATGAGGAGCGCCAGTGGTTTAAAGCAAAGCTAGGATTAACGGTGGATAGTACGCCGCGAGAGGACTCGTTTTGCAAGCATTTGCTGCATTTGCCGCTTGGTGAGATGCTGATTGTTCCAGATACGCATGCCGATCCTCGCTTTGCAAATACTCGCTTGGTGGTCTCTCGTCCAGATATTCGATTCTATATGGGCGCACCGCTGATTACGCCAGATAACCATGTACTCGGTGCGTTGTGCGTTATTGATCGGGTGGTACGTCATCCGCTGGAGCAGCAGGTAGAGGCGTTAAGAGCTTTAGCGCGCCAAGTAATGCAGTTACTAGAGCTGCGCCATCGTAATCATGAGATTCGAGAGTTGCTCTCTGAGCGCGCGGTACAGATGCGAGAGCTATCCAACTATCAGATATTACTAGAGCAGCATAACAGTCGGCTGCTGACCGAAAGTCGTACTGATCGCCTCACCAAAATCGGTAATCGGGCAGCACTCGATCAGTATCTAGCAGTGGCGTATCAAGACTGTATTAATTTACATCGACCGCTATCTATTCTGTTGATGGATGTGGATCATTTTAAGCGCTATAACGATGAGTTTGGTCATCCTGCTGGTGATGTGGTGTTACAACAAGTCGCCGCTTTGTTATACGACAGTTGCCGTACTACCGATTTTGCAGCGCGTTATGGTGGTGAAGAATTTATGCTGATCCTGCCAGAAACTACGGCGCGTACTGCCTTACAGGTCGCGGAGCGGTTACGCCGCCGGATTGAGGAGGAGCAGTTTCCGAATCGGCAGGTTACGGTGAGTATCGGTATTGCGCGGATGTTTTCGCGTAAGGCTGAGCCGCCAATCAGCGTAGATACGCTGATTAGTCGCGCCGATCAGGCGTTGTATCAGGCCAAAGGCGCAGGCCGTAATCAGGTGATCGTGTTCGATGATCGGCAGCCGTCGCATTAAGGCTCAGCGCTGAGACGGGTCGATGTTTGGATACTGGACGTTAGCCACTTATTCACGTAGGCAAGCCACTGAACCGCTTGCTCAGTCCGTATGCTGAGTTGCTATTATGTATTTTTTTACCCCTCGTTGTAAGAAGTCCGGCACTCAGCCGTCTATATTATTGAGTCCAT
>JBBKWW010000174.1:0-5390 GCA_037969155.1 Moraxellaceae bacterium | reverse complement strand
TTTTTTTCGACGGTACTGCCCGCTACGTTGCTCATGCAAGGCATTCAGCGGATTGGTGCAGCACAAGCCGCATTGATCAGTGCTGGAGGTCCGATACTGACGATTCTGCTGGCGGTGGCATTTTTGGGCGAGCACCTCAACTGGATTCAGTGGCTCGGCTGCGGCCTCAATATCATCGGTGTGCTGATGATTACGCTAAAACCCAAAGCGGCGACGCTAGCCACAGCTTTGCAGCAATAGCCAACCAACTTACTACTGATCCGCACAGCTGAATGGTTGTATTGGCAAATCGGCTTTTTTTGTAAAAAAACTAGGGTACTGCCCGATCCTCTTTTAAGATGGCGGCTGCAAATTTGGGTGCGCTGCCGTATGGAAATCATTAATTTTATTCTGCATGTCGATGACTATCTGGCTAACTTCATTAGTCAGTACGGCCTGTGGGTCTATGCCATTTTGTTTTTAATTATTTTCGTGGAAACCGGCTTGATTGTGATGCCATTTTTACCAGGTGATAGTCTGTTGTTTACCGCAGGCATGTTTTGTGCGGCTGGCCTGCTAAATCCTTGGCTACTGGTGCTACTGCTGATGATGGCAGCGATCAGCGGCGATCAAACCAACTACTTCATCGGCAGCAAAGTCGGTCGCAAAGTCTACACCTGGGATTCGCGCTGGCTAAAGCAAGACCACCTCCGTCTGGCCGAGCGATTTTTTATCGAACACGGCGGCAAGTCGATTGTGCTGGCGCGATTTATGCCGATTGTGCGGACTTTTGTGCCGTTTGTAGCCGGTGTCAGCCAGATGCCATATCAGCGCTTTGTCATGTTTAACGTGATCGGTGGCGTGCTGTGGATCAATACTTTTATTTGGCTCGGTTACTTACTCGGCAATCTGCCATGGATCAAAGACAATGTCACCACCATTAGCTTAGTGATTATTGTGCTGAGCATCCTGCCTGCGGTGTTTGCGGCGATCAGTCAACAGCGTAAAGCAGCCTAAACGCAGACACTGCGGCGCTCCAGACTGATTGTTCATTATTTGTCTAACTCAAATTTAATTGACAGCGCAAAACGATCGTGTTTTGATGCTTCCACTCAAGGGGAGTAGCCTCCTCGCTGGTGCGTCGTCATTACGTTGACTCAGTCCTAGACTGGTTCAGCCGGTGCATCAATCAGGATCATCCTGATAGGCAAGACCTTGACCTTAGTACGTTTGATTTTTTTCAGGCGGAACACAGGTCAAGGTTTTTTTATGCCGCCTGTTTGTCCGCCAAACAGGAGCGATGATCTGATGGAAACCATCGGCAATCTGTGGCTATACGCCATATTTTTTGCAATTGTCATTGGCATGTTGCTTGTGGATTTTTTCACATTCAAACAAAAAGCCGATGAGAAAATCCCACTCAAGCAAGCGGCGATTTGGAGCGGCGTCTGGGTTACCGTGTCAGTGATTTTTGGCACGGGGCTGTGGTGGTATCTGGACGGCGTGTATAGCCGCGAACTGGCTAACCAAAAAACCCTCGAATTTTTTACCGGTTATCTGCTGGAAAAATCACTGGCGATTGACAACGTGTTTGTCTGGCTGATGATCTTCAGTGCGTTTGCGATTCCGGTCGCGCTGCAACGCCGTGTGCTGCTCTACGGCGTATTGGGCGCGATCATCCTGCGTACCATCATGATCTTTGCAGGGGCTTGGCTGATCACGCAATTCCACTGGATTCTGTACGTGTTCGGGGTGTTTTTGGTGTTTACCGGCATCAAGATGTGGTTTAGTCATGGTGAAGAAGTCGATGCCGAAAATGGCTTTTTAATCAAGTTTTTGCGCAAACATCTACGCATTACCAAAGCGCTAGAGGGCGAAAAATTCATGGTGCGGCGTAACGGCTTGCTGTGGTTCACCCCGCTGGCGATTGTGTTGATTTTGGTCGAAATCTCTGACGTGGTGTTTGCGGTCGATTCGATTCCGGCGATTTTTGCGGTAACCACTGACCCGTTTATCGTGCTGACCGCCAACTTACTGGCGATTTTGGGCTTACGCGCGATGTTCTTCTTGTTGTCAGACATTGCTGGACGCTTCCACTTACTGCCCTACGCGCTGTCGATTATCTTGGTGTTTATCGGTACGAAGATGCTGTTGCTGGAGGTCTACAAGATTCCGATTGGCGTGTCGCTGGGCTTTATTGCCCTCACACTGACGATTGCGGGGATTGTGTCATGGAAAACCGCCAAGCCTGAGCAGCCTAAACTCGACAACCACAGTTAACCGGTGGTCTTGACAGTTGGTCACTCAAGGGCAATTCTAAGCTGCCCTTGAGTCATCCGGTGCTTTTACAAAAAATTATAAACTTGTCGACACTTTAATCCGACTAAACACTAAGGTCTGTTGATGTTTAGCCCACAACCTGAAGCGACACGTCAGATGACGACTTAACGTGGTCGCAGCATGCGAAATCGCTCGAATTATGTCAAAATCGTTTAGGCAAGATCTTCGCCACGCCACGCGCGTACCGCACGACTTTCAAAAGGCATTCTCTGTGACCATCGACATGAAACATAAGCGGATCTCGGTTGCGCCGATGATGGATTGGACGACGCGTGATTATCGATACTTCGCCCGTTTGTTTAATCCGCACGTTTGGTTGTATAGCGAAATGGTCTCAACAGGGGCAATTTTGCATGGCGATCGGGCGCGGCATTTGGCATTCGATGCACATGAACAGCCTTTGGTGTTACAGCTTGGTGGTGCAAATCCGACTGAGCTGGCCGCCTGTAGTCGGATTGCGCAGGATTGGGGGTACGCAGAGGTCAACCTGAATGTCGGCTGTCCATCTGATCGTGTGCAGCATAATAAGATTGGCGCCTGTCTGATGGCAGAACCCGAACTGGTCGCCGAATGCGTGTATGCGATGCGGCAAGCGGTCGATATCCCTGTCACGGTCAAGCATCGGATTGGGATTGATCACTTAGACAGTTATGAGCACATGCTGAATTTTGTCGATGTGGTGGCGGAAGCAGGCTGCACCCACTTCGTCGCGCATGCGCGGATTGCAATTTTAAAAGGCTTAAGCCCGAAAGAAAACCGCGAAATTCCGCCGCTACGCTATGCAGACGTCTATCGCCTCAAAGCTGAACGGCCTCATTTATTGATCGAGATCAACGGTGGGATTAGCACGGTTGCCGATACAATTACGCATTTGCAGCACACTGACGGCGTGATGATTGGGCGCGCGGCCTATCATGATCCGTATATTTTGGCTGACCTGATGCGCTTATGGGGCGATACACCACCGGATCGGTTTGCGATTTTGGAGGCGTTTTATCCGTATGTGCAAGCGCGCTTGGCAGAAGGCTTACCGATGGGCTTAATCACTCGGCATATCCTCGGCTTATTTCAGCATCTTAATGGCGCACGCAAGTGGCGACAGTCCTTAAGTGGCGGCAACGCCAAGACTTTTGCTGACCTTGAGCAGGCCGCTCAACTGATGCAGCAACGCTTGGCGGAAAATTCGGCGGTTGCACTGGGCTTGGACTAAATCGCGCGGCTTCTGCGATGGCTTTTATGAAAAAAGCCCTGCAATCACTGGACAAGACGCGCAGAATCTTTACAATGGCAAGCCTTCGGGGCGTAGCGCAGCTTGGTAGCGCGCTTGCATGGGGTGTAAGAGGTCGAAGGTTCGAATCCTTCCGTCCCGACCATATACATCAACGGGTTACAGCACTATACTGTAACCCGTTTTTTATTGAACTCTAAAAACTCGTTTTTGGTTGCCACTTGGTTGCCACTCACCACAGCCTAGCCGCAAACGCACTCGATAGCTTACAGGCAGTATCCATCCCTCTGTCATGTATGCGATGCCTGACTCACTCCAAATCGCTATTTTGTGCTGAGGTCTGGCCTATTGTGTCATACACTTCTGATGCAGCAATGCGTCATCTTTGATATACAACAATATAGCCAATAAAAATCGCTAAAACCTACACCAGAACCTACACTAATTCACCTTTTTTTCATCAGTGTGTAACCGGCCAAAAATCGAGCTTGACCAGCGCATTCAGAAATGGCTTTCACCCGTCTATTACTCCAACCCATCGTTGCACTAAGCAAAAAAAAATCGTTTTTTCTTTTCCACACCTCCTGACTCTCAAGCCAAAATATAGTGCTAGATTTTTGCAACCCTCGTGACTAGAATCTGACTGGAATCAACTAAATCTCAGGCAGGACAGCATGACGTATATTGTTAGCAACATTGCAACTAAAGTTCTCAAACGCGACTCCGAGGATGAAACACTCAACTTTTCTATCAAAGCTGATGTAACTAATAAGACAGACGACTCGGATGTCTGCATCGAGTTGCAAGGGCTTGACTCAGAAGGCTTTGAAGTTTATTCAGTAGTTCTCGACGGAAACATTCAGCCTAATGGCACTAAGACCTTGACGACCAAAGAAGACTACGTTGACTTTTCAGACTTCGACCAGATCGCTTCTTGGCAGTTTGCGGGTTAGTTTCATACACCAGAGAATCGTGTTCAAATACCAGCCATCATGCATAAAAAAACCTGCCTGACACAGGCAGGTTGTCATCGCTGACGGTCGCTTCATCTGATTGATGCGAAAGACATTATAAGCACCACTAATACTCATCAGCCATCAACAGCGTCGTAGCACTACGATCAGCCTCAGTAACAATCCAAAGCTTTTCATCTTCGATCAAATACGAGGACAACAGGCGTCCGCCGTACTTGACGGCATCGTTGTTTAACTCGGCATCTTCCTCACAGACATCGCCCCAGTCGCCTTGACGGTGACGGACGATTAAATGGCGGGGGTCGATCTGTGCATTTGCCAAGGTTTGTTTGGCGGCAGTGGTGGACAGGATTTGTCCGAGTTTAAAACGGGCACTCATGAGCGTTTCTCCGGTGTCGAATGGGATGGTTGGCGGGGTTGGGTCTGTGTGTGAGATTGGGCTTGCTGGCTGCGGCTAGACTGTTGCAGTTGCCGATTCAGCTTGGTCTTGAGACTGCTGTTGGCAGGTGGTTGGTTGACAGAGGCTTGTGGCTGCCCTGATGCATATTCCGGTTCAGGGCTGGCCGTGAAGGGTTCTGGCTCAACAGAGCTGTCGTACCAATCTTCGTGTGGATTAAAGAACTCTTCGAGTACCTCGGGCATCTCCTCCAGACTGGTTTCAAACAGCGCATTGCGAAAGCCTTCATGCGCTGCCTCCTCTAGGCGGCTTTGCTGGAGTCCAGCGGCATAGCGTTGCTCGAAGTTATGGCGTGCCATTTGCATCGCCTGTGGCATGCTGAGACCATCACGCACACACAGATCGACGTAGAAGATCGGGGTGCGGTGACTCTGGGTGGTGCTTTTGCCCCTCAGCTTGAGTTGCAGTGGTA
>JBBKWW010000173.1:0-7423 GCA_037969155.1 Moraxellaceae bacterium | reverse complement strand
AAGATTTTGGTGACCAGTGCTTTACCCTATGCCAACGGTGACATCCATTTGGGTCACTTGGTGGAATATATCCAAACGGATATCTGGGTACGCGCGATGCGGATGCAAGGCCATCAGGTCACCTATGTCTGTGCCGATGACGCGCATGGCACGGCGATTATGTTGACCGCAGAAAAAAACGGCATCAGTGCCGAACAACAAATCGCCAATGTACAGCACGACCACGAGCGCGATTTTGCCGGATTTTCGGTCGGCTTTGACCAGTATTATTCGACCCACAGCAGCGAAAACCGCGCCCGCACCGAAGACATGTATCAGCAGCATGTGGCGGGCGGTCATATTGAAGTGCGGGCCATTACGCAACTGTATGACCCCGAAAAGGGCCTGTTTTTGGCAGATCGATTTATTAAAGGCGACTGCCCCAAATGCGGCACCAAAGACCAATACGGTGATAACTGCGAAAACTGCGGCGCGACCTACGATGCCACGGAGTTAAAGAACCCCTACTCGACGCTGAGTGGCGCGACTCCGATTGAGAAGCAGTCGGATCATTACTTTTTTAAACTGCCAGCCTTTACTGACTTCCTGAAACAGTGGACGACCAGCGATGATCATCTACAAAGCAGCATCGCCAATAAACTCGGCGACTGGCTCAATGATGGTCTGATGGACTTGGATATTTCCCGCGATGCGCCG
Source organism: Moraxellaceae bacterium (assembly GCA_037969155.1). GTDB lineage: Bacteria > Pseudomonadota > Gammaproteobacteria > Pseudomonadales > Moraxellaceae > JAYXXU01. The sequence continues at coordinate 6,727 of JBBKWW010000173.1, read as the reverse complement.
TATTTTGGCTTTGAGATTCCTGACGCACCGAATAAATATTTTTATGTGTGGATTGATGCGCCGATTGGCTACATGGCCAGTTTTGAACATCTGTGTACGCGGCGGCCTGAGCTGGGTTTAAACTTTGACGATTACTGGCGTGAGGGTGGCGATACCGAGCTGTATCACTTCATCGGTAAAGATATCGTCAAATTCCATGGCTTATTCTGGCCAGCCATGCTGTCAGCGGCCAATTATCGCACCCCGACCGGTGTTTTTGCGCATGGCTTCTTGATGGTCAATGGCGAAAAAATGAGCAAGTCGCGCGGCACATTTATCAAAGCCGAAACCTATCTTCAACATCTCAATCCTGAATATCTGCGCTATTACTTTGCCAGCAAGCTATCGAGCAGCGTGGAAGATATCGATCTGAATTTGGAAGATTTTAGCCAAAAGGTCAACAGTGACTTGGTCGGTAAAGTGGTCAATATCGCTAGCCGTTGTGCGAAATTTATTAACACCAACTTTGAGCATCGTCTCTCTACAACCTGTAGCGAGCCTGAACTGGTGCAAAGCTTTATTGATGCAGGGGACTCTATCGGACAGGCGTTTGAGTCGCGTGAATACAGCCGTGCGATTCGCGAGATCATGGCGCTGGCTGATCAGGCCAACCAATATATCGACGAGAAGAAACCATGGTCGATTGCCAAAGCGGATCCGACTTCGCTTGAGGTACAGGCGATTTGTTCGGTCGGTCTTAACTTATTCCGCCAACTGATGGTGTATTTATCACCTGTACTGCCAACCATGGCGGCACAAGTGCAAGCCTTGCTCAAACTGGACGGTCTGGATTGGGCAAGCCGTACCGAGATTTTACTCGATCATCAGATTGAGCCGTTCCAACCACTGATGCAACGGGTGAATAAAGACGCAGTTGCCGCGATGGTCGAACAGTCTACAGACTCACTGGCGGCATCTGTCGCTACACCCGTGACGACCACCAGTAAACCCGCAAAAGTAAAAGCCCAGAACAACACAAAAAGCAGCACAGAGGGTAACCAGATGATCGGGATTGACGACTTCCTTAAAATCGATTTGCGAGTGGCACAAATCCTGAATGCCGAGCTGGTCGACGGCTCAGATAAACTGCTAAAACTCACCTTAGACTTAGGTGAAGCTGAACCACGCACGGTGTTTAGTGGCATTCGTGGCGTATACTCGCCCGAAGCGCTATTGCATCGGATGGTGGTGGTGGTCGCCAATCTTGCCCCGCGCAAAATGCGCTTTGGTTTATCCGAAGGCATGGTGATCGCAGGCGGCAATGATGATGGGATCTTTCTGTTGTCACCTGATAGCGGCGCGAAAGTGGGTGATAAGGTGAGTTAGATGGATCAACGCAATGACCACACAGCAACCACTTAGCGCAGATGATCGAGTTTTTGAATGGCTTTTTGCTGCAACGGCAGAAACATCATATTACTTACGTCTACTCAATTTAATGTGGAGCGATGCTGGGGCTGAGCATGATCTGACGTTTTTTCGAGGTATCGCAAAACGTCTGCATGCTGATACTGCCTACTGGTCTAGCCTGATTCGGGATGTGAATTGGCGTTGTGGTCTGATTGGCTGCGTCTGTCTTTTGACTACTGAACGGCAAGATTTTTTTGATGAATTGTGCTTTAGATTCGAGATGGGGAGCATGGTTGCTCCTCAGCTTGCGGTCACGATTGGATTGCTTCATCCTGCCGAAGCCATCTTCTTTTTTGAAAAAATTCTCGCAACGCCTAGCCTTCTTACAACCCCTACACGGCGTGTGTCGGCAGAGCGCGTATTGGTTTATCTAGGCGCTCGTCAATCATCAGAGGTAACACTGCAAGACTGGAGCATCCATGAAAAAGACCACGCACTCCTTGCAGATCAAGTCGTTCAGCAACATTGGGATTTTTGGCAGCCGCGTGTGCAGCATCTTTCAAAGGTTTAACCAAATCTAAATGACTTCACCCAAACCATCCAATATCGACATCCGCCTACGCCTACTGCATGGCGAACACATCGCCTTGGGCAATGGCAAAGCCGACCTACTCGACGCGATTGCCGCGACCGGTTCGATCTCACAAGCCGCCAAACAACTCGGTATGAGCTATCGGCGGGCGTGGCTGTTGGTCGATACCATGAACCAATGCTTTACCTCACCGCTTGTCGCGACACAAACGGGTGGTTTGCATGGTGGCGGCACGCAACTCACTGCGCTTGGCCTGCACGTATTGCCTGTATTTCGGCAGATGGAGCGCGCCGCATTACAAGCGACCGAACCGTTTGAGCAACAACTGGCACAATGGCTGGTGGATCTATCAGACCGCCAACCGATGTAGCTGCCCGGCTGCACACTGCCACAACTCACCGTTCAAAAAATCAGCGTCTTCAAGCTGATGCGTCACATACAATAGTGGAATACCAAACTGCGCTGGAATTGTTTTCAAAAACGCCAAGATCGGTTGTTTCAGCGCTGGGTTTAATGCGGTCAACGGCTCATCGAGTAACAAAAGCTCCGGTGATGCCAATAACGTCCGACACAACGCCACCCGCTGTTTTTCACCACCCGACAAATGACGGGGTCGCCGCTGTAACAAGTGGCCGATCTCTAATAACTCAATCAATGGTGCAGGCTGAATCTGTCGCTGTTCAGGCTGGAGTAAACGATAGCCATATTCGATGTTTTTTTGTACGCTGAGATGCGGAAATAACTGACCATCTTGCCACATTAAGCCCATACGCCGGAGGTGACTTGGCTGATTAACTGCATGTTTCAGATCCAATAGTATGTTTCTATTCAATGAGATATAACCGTAATCAGCCTTTAATAACCCAGCCAGCAACGCCAACAACGTGGACTTGCCCGAACCAGATGCCCCCACAATCACCGTAATCGGTTGCCCAAACTGCCCCTGCATCGCCAGATCAAACTCACCACGCTGACACTGCAACTCAAACTCAAGCATGCCGATACCCCAAGCGCGATTGATGACGCTGATTCAGCCAATTGCCCATCAGTAATGCAACAAATGCCAATACCACAGACAATGCAATGAGGCGCAGGGCAAGCGCTTCACCCGCAGGGTTTTGAATCGCTGAATAAATCGCTAGCGGCAAGGTACGGGTCTCGCCATTGATATTACCGACAAAGGTAATCGTCGCGCCAAACTCGCCCAGACTACGGCCAAATGCCAACACCGCACCGACCAAAATCCCTGACCAACACAGCGGCAAGGTCACGGTCAAAAACACCCGCAGCCGACTCGCACCCAATAACTGCGCGGCCTGCTCTAGTCGAATATCCTGTTGCTGCAATGACAGCCGAATCGACTGCACAAACAACGGCAAGCACATCACCAGCGAGGCCAGCACTGCACCGCTCCAATGAAACGCCACTTGAATACCGTATTGATCCAACCAAGATCCAATCGCGCCCTGCCTGCCGAACAACAGTAACAGTACGTAACCCGGCACCACTGGCGGCAAGACTAGCGGCAAAAACACCAAGGCTTCGACCACGCTTTTGCCCCAAAACTCACAACGCGCCAACAGCCATGCCAGCCCAATCGCAGGCAACACGCCGAGTAATACGCAAAAACTGGCGACTTTGACCGACAGCCAAAGCGCTTGCATTTCGTCAGGGCTGAGGGTCATTTTGGAGACTCAGGTTTAAACACAAAACCATCGCGGATAAACACCTGCCCCGCTGCCGGTGATTGTAAATATGCTAAAAACCGCCGTGCGCTGTTGGATGATTTGGGCATCAAAGCCGCAGGATACACAATCGGTGCATGACTGATCGGCGGGAACGTAGCAACAATTTTGACTTTTTGACTGATTGCCGCATCGGTTCGATAGACCACGCCGAGGTCACATTCAGCACGCTCGACAAAGGCCAACGCACTGCGTACATCCTCTGTTCCGACCACTCGCGCCTTCAGCTGATCCCACAGTTTAAGTGAGATCAAAGCCTGCTTGGCATATAAACCTGCGGGCACACCACTGTCTGGCGAACCCATACACAGGCGACCTTGGTAATGCTTTGCCCATGCTGCATTCGGCTGTAACTGTCGCGCTACCGAAGCTGCAATCGGTGCGATCAATACCAATTGATTACCCAACAGATTGACTCGACTCTGCACCTCAATCTGTTGCTGTTGTTGTAGGTATTGCATCCATTTGAGATCGGCGGAAATAAAGATCTGTGCCGGTGCGCCTTGCTCAATCTGCCGTGCCAAAATCGATGACGATGCAAACGATAAGCGAATTTGATCGGCCGGATGCGCCACTTGATATTGCTTGGCGACTGTGGTCAAGCTATTGGTCAGACTGGCGGCGGCAAACACAGTGACTTGCTCCGCCGAAACGGCCGTGGGCAGGCTGAGCCCCAGCCAGAACAGGCCAAACAACCGACTCAAGGTGTTTTCATAGGCCAGAACCTTGCGTCTTGTCATGCTATCCTCTACATCAATCACCGTTATACTTTTCAGTATATAACGAATTCAAACAAGCCGTGCAGCCCTTGCGGCATAAGGCACGACAATTCAAAAGACAACGTGGCAAAAAAAGAATTTAAGGGGTTTTATCAGCGTCATCGACTGTCGCATAACACACCCCACTGGCGCCCACCAGCGCCACAACGTGCTACAGTATTATGCTGATCACCGTCATAACCAATCCCCGAGGAGTCACTTGAGCCAAATCGAAACCGTCATTCGTGCCAGCAAGCAACTCGAACAACTGCTCGAACAACACTACGCTGCCAGCGGTCGCGGCTTACACGAAAAAACCAGCAGTATCGAAGATCAACTCGATCCTGAGACAGTGCGTGGACTACGTAAGATTGCCACGCTGCGCAACAAAGTCGTACATGAGGATTTTGAGATCGACGACTTGGTGGGATTTCAGAGCGCGGCTCAGCAGCTTGTCACACAGTTACAGCCAAAAGCCAAAGCCAGCAAACCTAAAGCTAAAGCGCCGACCAAACCTGCAATCCATACGGCGGCATTGGTAAGCAGCGAGACAACAACAACACCGCCCGCAATCCGTAAGCGCAAAAGCAATCCGCCCAACTCAGCCACGCCACGACCACAGTCACAGCCGCGTGTACAACTCCCCAGCAAGCAGCATGACCAAGAGCAAAAAAACCGTCAACCACGCTCGGCCAGCACGCGACCAGACCCTGCCAAAGCCCCAATCACAGCGATATTTCCAGCAATCAGTGGCCTATTAATTTTTTTAGCAATTATTTGGATTTTAGCGCGCTAAATCATCATCTTCATCGACAGGAAGCACACTGGTTTCTTGTATTAATTCTGGCTGATCGGCACACACTCGATTACGGCCAGACTGCTTGGCACGATACATATTTTGATCGGCCAAACGCACCAGACTGTCCATATCAATCTGACCATCTGCCACGCCATATACCCCAAAACTCGCAGTCAGTAACACCGGTTGCTGGGTATCTGAATACAACTCCAACTCGCTCAACTGCTGCCGACAGCGCTCCGCGATCTCGGCCGCTTCTTGCAAAGAAGTCTGTGGGAACACAATTAAAAACTCCTCTCCACCATACCGCCCTAACCGATCTGACTCTCGAATCGCTTGCACAAGGCACTGTGCTGACAAACGCAGCGCCTGATCACCGACCAAATGGCCATGTCGATCATTAATCTGTTTAAAATGATCTAGATCCGCAATCAACAGCGAAATCGGCCGCTGCTTGCGCTGTGCAAGGGTCAAATGCTCTTGTAAAAACTCAACAATGGCACGCCGATTGGCAATCCCTGTCAAGCTATCCGTCAGACTCAGATGCTCAATCAGCTCATCACGCTGTTTACGTTGCCGTAAAATTAAATCTGCAAAGGCCACGATAAACACAAAATGCGGTGCTGAAAAAAAGATGATACAGGCAAACAACGCCATACGTGCTTCTGGTGCGACCCAAAAATCAGGCACAAACAATGGCGCATATGGAATGTAATTAAACGCCGTCAGCAAAGACAGCACAAAAATTAACAATAGCGCAAAGGCCATCGACACATACACCACACGCTGTCCAAGCAACACCATACCGAGCAATGGCGCACCGACCATCACCATGCCCGCAGAAGCAGTGAGCAACCCCGTGACATATCCTAGTGCAACCAACGTCACCGAATAATATAAGGCACACACATACGGCACAACCAATTGGGCGCGTACAGAATGATTCACGGCTTTGGCCACTTTAATCAATACAATACTACTGATCACCAAGAACACATGCCAGACGGTGGTGCTTTTGAGTACGATGGTATCGACATAGAGACTAGGGCTAACCAAAAAATACAAATGCAATAATAAATATTGAGTAAACACAAAAGTCAGGATAGAGAGCAGCAAAATAGACTTCTGGACTGGCGTCCAATCTAAAATATTATCAAAACGTCGCATCAACAACTGGTTAAACCGGTCAGCCACGCTGTCATCCCAAACATGATTCTAGTGGTCTTAACTGTAACCGATTATGACTGTTTTTGCAGAAAATCAGCCGAATGGCTGCCCTATTTAAGCGGTAGCCATCTCGCTGTATGCTGAACTGTGAGTCAGCTTAGGGTCTGTTGACGTTTCGCACGCGAACCGCGTTGCAAGGCAAAATGCTGACAGACAAGGCGACACATGCAGCAAATGGTCATTCCTTTTGCCAGTGTCGCGGCCGTGGCTCAAACCT
>JBBKWW010000172.1:0-11173 GCA_037969155.1 Moraxellaceae bacterium | reverse complement strand
TGAATCTGCGGTAGACGTTTGGCGGCCAGTCGAATCGCGGGTTTGGCAATGTCCAGCCCTGTCACCTGTGGCACGACGTGCTGCATCGCTTCGGTGTAATAACCTTCGCCGCAGCCCAGATCCAGCAGGGTGTGTGCGTTCGCTTGCTGTAACTGCACCTGTAAAGCATCGCGTAGTGGCTGGTAGTGTCCCGCCTGCAAAAACGCCCGCCGCGCCGCCACCGATTCGGCGGTATCACCGGGTGAGTGGCTGTTTTTGTATTGCACCGGTAGCAGGTGGATGTAGCCCTCTTTGGCGACATCAAACTGATGGTTTTGTTCACACTGCCAGCTTTTGGTGGCTGGGGTCAGTGTGGTGTGGCAGATTGGGCAGTGATACACGGACAAGGGCTTTGCTCGGTGGTTTGGAACGGTGCCAATCATAGCAAATCTGATTGCGCTTGCTGTGGGTGAGGTTGGGTTAAAAATTTATGGTGTGGCGACGTTGACATAGTATCTATTTTTGATACCATCATACTGATAGAGCCATCTTTAAAGAGCAGCGATGATCAAGCGGAAACACATCAAAATCCTCAGCGCTATCTTTGCACGTCCAGTATCAGGCAATGTGCAATGGCGAGAAGTAGAGGCGTTGTTTAAAGCCCTCGGTGCAACAATAGAAGAGCGCGAAGGCTCACGAGTTGCTGTGATTTTGTTTGGACAAGTGCAGGTCTATCACCGTCCGCACCCCTCACCGAATACGGACAAAGGCGCTGTCGCCAGTATTCGCCGCTGGCTAGAAGCCAATGACACCACCCCTGAGTCCATGAAGGAGCAAGCAGACGATGAACAACCAAATGATGATTAACGGTCATATTGCTGTGATTAGCTTTGACCCTGATGTGGGTTTATTGAGAGGTGAGTTTGTCGGCTTAAATGGCGGTGCAGACTTCTACGCCGATAGTGTGGCTGGTTTACACACAGAAGGTGAAGCCTCGCTTAAGGTTTTTTTAGAGGTTTGCCAAGCGCAAGGTGTCGAGCCTTACAAAAGTTTTTCGGGTAAGTTTATGACCCGTGTACCTGCTTCTTTACATGAGCGGATTACCGTCGCTGCAACGGCCGCAGGTGTCAGCCTGAATCAATGGGTACAAACTGCGCTAGAGCGTCAAGCAACGCATGGTTAAAACTGACTGGTTTTGCCGTAAAGCCGCCTACTTTGGCTTGCGGCGCTTCGGCGGGTTTAAAATTTTATGGTGTGGTGGCTTGTCGGGGCTGAGGTTTTGGTGTTTTAATGCAAAAAGTATAGAAAGAAATTAACCTAGGGACTTGAGCATGTCAGAAGTAAAGAAAAAAAAGACTTGGTGGTTTTCAAAGATAGAGTCCCGTGAAGACGCACTGAAAGTTATTAAAGGTACGTCGATTTGGTTCTTCTTTATAGCAACACTTAACCTCGCCTTTGCGTTTTGGATGGGATTCTATTCCTCTACTCTCTCCACTACTGTCTATTTAGATGCTGCTATTGGAGCCACCTATATGGTTGGAGGTTTATTCCTACGTTTATATAGCAGTAGAACCGTAGCTGTTTTTTTGGTAATTTTCGCAGCGATAATGGCTTTTTTCGTCTTCGCATTCAAATCAAACGTTCCTCTTGCGCTCATCATTCTGTGGGCGGCTATTCGTGCAGTTGTAGCCACCTTCAAACTTCATGGTCGTTTTCGGAGCGATACATTAGCTAGTAACGCACCGCGTACTTAATGACACTTTTAAGTAATTATGCCATGTTGCCAAAAAATCCTTGGTGGAAATGGAACCTCAGGCCGGCTAGCACATGATGACTTTACGGCCTTACTTGAACTATTCGCAACTGGACACTGCGCGATAAGGCAGCGCAAGCAGGTGAGGAAGCCGAAAATGCTTAAAAACCACCTCCACCTTACAAACGCGCTAGATTTTCTTTAACGTTTAACAACGCTTGCTTGAGCGCATCGCTCTGCTCACGGTAGCGCACTTCCAGAATCGAGGTTTTCCACTGTGGCTGAATCCGGCGCAACTCCGCCACCGTGGTCGTCGCCTCGATTTTGCGCAGTAGCGGCTTGCCCATCAGCCCGCAGGTCTGCCACAAGGTCTCACGCATCAGCAACTGCACCCCCTCGAAGTCCATCGGCTGCCATGCTGGTTGCACCAACTCGACCAACACAGGAATCGACTCAGGCTCAGGCTCAGCCAAAAATGACGGCAGTGGTCGCCCAGTCAGCATAAACTCAGTTTTGACCGCGACGCTGGTCGGCACTTGCGCGACTTGAACAGGCACGACTTGAACAGGTGCAACCTGAGCAGGCTCGACCGACACAGACCGCTCAGCGACTGGCGGCTCAGAAGCACGACGCAGATCGGTTTGCAACCAATCGTATAATTTGGCCGCAGGCTTTGCCCAATCCGCTTTGCGTTTGGCCGCATCGACTTGTCGTTCGACCTCCGCATCAGACAGACGTGCCGGTGGCTGGTGCATATCTGATTCTATCGTTGGCTCAATCACGGACGACTGTCGTGGCTCAGCGACGGGTTCGATCAGACCATAGTGAAGTAGAACACTCAGATTATCGTCAGTCATCAGGCTTTGTAAGATCATCGCCACTGAATTGTCTTGGTGGTCGATCAATAACAACAGTTGTCGTTGTCGACTGCTTAAGCGTTGATCACGATTGGCCAGCGCATCGTAAGCCAACTGGGTTTTACGATAGCAGCTTGGTTTTTCATATGCGGCAGCATACGACGTATCAGCAATAGTTACACTCATCATCGACATCCATGGCCTAGCCCCAAGCAGCTATCTTGGGGCTTAGAGGTGACCGTTTGCTGACAAACGGTCAAACACTCGGCATGAATTTTTGATGACGCTGTGGTGGGGCTATTGTTTTAATTCGCCCACTTAGCGCAGCTTTAAGGTAATCAAGCCCACAATCACCAACATGATGGTGACGATCCACGACCGAATCACCACTTGGGTTTCTTGTACGCCTTTTAACTCAAAATGATGATGAATTGGCGCCATGAGGAAAATGCGTTTTTTGCGCAGTTTATACGAGCCAACTTGCAAAAATACCGACACTGCCGACGCGACAAACAAGCCGCCCATGATGGCAAATACAATCTCTTGCCGCACCATCACTGCAATCGTGCCGAGCATCGCGCCCAAGGTCAGCGCACCAACATCACCCATAAAGACTTGTGCCGGATGCGCGTTAAACCACAAAAAGCTCAAGCCCGCGCCGATCATTGCCGCACAAATAATAATCAACTCGCTGGCATGCGGTACATACGGGATATTCAAGTAATTGGCATAACGCAGATCGCCGGTCAGATAGGCAAATGTACCTAAACCCGCCGCCACCATGACCACTGGCATGATCGCCAAACCATCCAAACCATCGGTGAGATTCACCGCATTACTGGCACCATTGATCACCAAATACGTAAAGCCGATAAATGCCAAACCCATCGGCGCAGCCGAAAATGGAATGCTCAGATTCTTAAAAAATGGAATCAATAAATCTTGCATATTACTGCTTAAGATCGGATTACCGCTTTGTATCGCAATCGCATACAAGGCAACGCCCGCGCCTAATGCACCGACCGATGTCCAAAAATACTTCTTGCCTGCGGGTAGACCTTTCGGATCTTTGTGCTTGATTTTTAACCAGTCATCCATCCAGCCGACCGCGCCAAACACCACCATCACGCCCAGCACAATCCACACATACGGGTTGTGCAAATCCGACCACAGCAGCACGCTAAACGCGATACTGACCAAAATCAGAATTCCGCCCATAGTCGGTGTACCGCTTTTGACCAAATGCGTCTGCGGGCCATCGCTACGCACCGCTTGGCCGTATTTCAGCGAACGAAGCTTTTCGATCACACGCGGGCCGAGCAGCATGCCAAACACCAACGCGGTCAACACCGCCAGCATGGCACGCAAGGTTAAATATTGAAAAACCAAAAACTTATGGTCGTAACTGCCCAGTTGCTCAAATAACCACAGTAGCATTAACGCGCCTCCAATAGGGCCTCACAGAGCGTTTCCATCGTGGCAGAACGCGAACCTTTGACCAATACACAGACAGACGCATGTTGCGCTGCCACGACCCGTTGTAAATCGACGAATAAAGCGGTTTTGTCAGTATAGGCTTGGGCATGTAGCGCAGGATTTTGTGCTTGCGCGGCGGCAATCGTCGTGCTCGCATACTCCCCCACTGCCAGTAGTACCTGTAACGGTAACTGCGCCAAGTCACAGCCCAAGCTGTGATGCTCACTATGTGCCTCAGCACCTAACTCACCAATATCACCCAATACAAGTATCCGCTGACCCACTTGTGCACAGAGCACTTGTGCCGCAGCGCGTACCGAGTGTGGATTGGCGTTATAAGTATCATCAATCACTGTTAATCCATCACGGCGCGAAAATGCCAAGCGGCCTTTGATATTGGTCGCTTGTGCCAAGCCTTGCGCAATCTGTGCCAGCGGAATGTTTAGCGCGGTGGCCAATGCGGCCGCCGCCAATGCATTATCGATATTATGTTGACCGGCAAATGGCAAGCGCACTGCGACCTGCCCTGCGGGGGTGACCAACTCAAACTCACTATGCTCAGGATGACTGACCACATCGACGGCGCAAACCTCTCCGCCATCACCAAAGCGAATCAGCGTGGACGTGGCATGTTCGGCGGCATCGGTCAGCGTCTGGGCAAAATCATCTTGCATCGGCACGACCGCGATACCGTGCGAACCAAGCCCTAAAAAAATCTCTGATTTAGCGTGGGCAATCGCCTCGCGGCCACCAAACTCACCCATATGTGCCGTACCGATATTCAGCACAGCAGCCACCTGCGGCTGTACCAATGCCGTGGTATACGCAATCTCGCCGACATGGTTTGCGCCTAGCTCCATCACTGCATACTGATGCTCTGCGGTCAATTCAAGCAGCATCATCGGCACGCCGAGGTCGTTATTCAGATTGCCGCGCGTCATCAAAGTCGGCGCACTGATCGATAAAATACTGCCGAGCATTTGTTTGACGGTGGTTTTGCCACTCGAACCGGTCAGCGCCACCACTTGCAAGGCTGGGAATAGCGCACGCTGTGCCTGACCCAAACGCCCCAACGCCAAACGGGTATCATCGACCAGCAATTGCGCCACGGCTACATCCGCAATCGGACGCGATACAATCACCGCCGATGCACCCGCCAATACAGCTTGCGCAATAAAATCATGCGCATCAAAGCGCTCACCTTTAAGGGCTAAAAACACATCTCCACGCTGAATCTTGCGGGTATCGGTCACGATCTGACCGAGCCACAAGGTGTGGTCTACAGCGGTTACCCACTGACCAACAGTGGCGTGGGCTAAGCGTTCAGCAGTCCAGTTCAATTCGGTGTCCTCAAAACTGTAGCAATAGAGTCAGCGCCAGCACTGGCATCCGTGGTCTGATCAGGATGTAGCAACGCAATGCGGGCTTGGCGTAATTCGACCGCGTCATCGAACCAATGCCGCACCCCAGCAACCTCTTGATAGTCTTCATGGCCTTTACCCGCCAGCACGACTGCATCGCCGGTTTGGCTCAATTGCAATGCGAGACGAATCGCTTGACGGCGATCTGGCTCAACCTGCACACACAGCAGATCATGTGCCGCTAACCCCTGCTGCATATCCGCCAAAATCGACGCTACCGATTCACTGCGTGGATTGTCGGCGGTTAAAATGACCTGATCAGCATGCTGTAGCGCAGCACGGCTCATCAATGGCCGCTTGCCTGTATCCCGATCACCACCACAACCAAACACCACCCAAAGCTGGCCTTGCACATGCGGCCGCAAACTGGATAGCACCTGCACCAAGGCATCTGGCGTGTGTGCATAATCCACCACCAACAAGCGATCAGCATCTGCAATGACCTGCATGCGACCTGCCGCGCCGACCAAGTACGGTACTTGTCGCACCAAGTCCACCAATGGCACGCCCAAAGCCGCTGCGCCCGCCAGTGCGGCCAGTAGATTACTGACATTAAAGCGCCCCAGCAGCGGACTGTGCAGCACAAACACGCCATCTGGCGTTTGCACCGTGAGTTCAGCACCTTGCAACGAATACGCCGCATGCTGCACATGAAAATCAGCCGAGGCATCGTTGATGCTATATGACCAGACCCGCACGTTTGCAGCCAGAGCTGCCTGCATCAGCGCACTGTGTGGATCATCTAAGTTTAAAATCGCGCTGTGTAGACTGCTAAACTGAAAGAGCTTGGCCTTCGCAGCGGCATACGCGTCCAGCGTACCGTGATAATCCAAATGATCACGACTCAAATGACTAAATATCGCCACTTCAATCGGTGTGCCGGCCAGCCGACCCTGATCCAGACCATGCGAACTGGCCTCTAAACAGGCAAACTGCGCGCCCTGTTTGGCGTAGTCATATAAATGCTGTTGCAAGCTCAGCGCATCCAAAGTGGTATGCGTCGATGGCAACAGATTCGGCAAAATGCCATTGCCGGTCGTGCCGAGTACCGCACTAGGACGATCCGTCAAACTCAATAACTCCGCCAACAGCCGACTGATGGTGGTTTTGCCATTGGTACCGGTGACAGCCGCCACCCGTAGCGGCATGACGGGCTGTTGTGCCTGTAACAACCGCTGAGCCAACACACCAATCCAGTCTGCCAAATCTGGCCAATACCAGACCGGCACAGACAGATCAGCCACCACATCAGTCGATTCAGTGATGATCGCCAGCACGCCACGCGCCACTGCATCTTGTGCAAAATACTGTAGTTGTGCAGCCTGACACGCACCTTGCCGCAGTAGTAAAACCTCACCTGACTTGGCCTGACGACTATCAACACACAGTCCGCTGATCAACAAATCAACTTGATCCGCCAAACGCTCTGGGCATAACTCCGCTAACGTAATCATCGACGTGGCCTCGGGGTCTCTTTCACTTCAAGGGGTTGATCAAGTGGCACATTCATCAGTCGCAATGATTCTTGCATGACTTTGGCAAAAATAGGGGCAGCCACCAAGCCACCATAATACTGACCCACTGGGTTTTCGACCACGACCGCCAACACAATTCGTGGATCACTAATCGGTGCAACACCAATAAACAAGGCGCGATATTCACTGCGCGAGTAGCCTTTACCATCGGTACGCAGCTTACGCGCCGTGCCCGTTTTACCGGCGACCCGATAGCCTGCAATCGCTGCTTGGCGAGCCGTACCACCGGGTTTGGTGACACCCTCCATCATGTTCAGTACATCGCTGGCAATTTTCGGATCGAGTAATTGTTTGCCTTCAGGTGCGGTCTCGCGTTTTTCGATGGTCAGTGGGTAATGCACCCCGCCTGCTGCCAACACCGCATACGACTGCGCCAACTGTAACAGCGTGGTACTAATACCATAGCCATATGACATGGTCGCCACTTCGGCGGTGTTCCACAGCCGTTCTGGCAAGATCATGCCAGGGCTTTCGCCTGGGAAGCGTAAATCCGTACGCACCCCAAAACCAACTCGTTTATAAAAATTCGGCAGGGTTTCTTTGGGCAGTGACAAGGCGATTTTGGCCGACGCGACGTTACTGGACTTCACAATTAAAGTTTCGAGATTCACCACACCTAACGCATGACTGTCCCGAATGGTGTGATTGCCGACCCGCAACGCACCATTGCCAGTGTCGATTAAGCTGCTTGGCGTGTACTTGCCTGACTCTAAAGCGGCAGATACCGTTAATGGCTTCAAAGTCGAACCTGGCTCGAACATGTCAATCGCAGCACGATTACGCATCACGTCTTTATTGGCGAGACCCGTCGCCGAATCATTTGGGTTAAATGATGGCCAACTGGCCATCGCTAGAATCTCACCAGTTTTTACATCGACGGCCACCGCAGTCGCCGAACGGGCGTTATTAACGACTCCACCAGTCGCCAACTCGCGGTACATGATGTATTGCAAACGCGAATCGATACTCAAGGCAATGTCTTCACCCTGCACGTCCGGCTCAATCAGCTCAACCTCTTGAATACGGTTACCACGTCGATCCCGCATCACCTGCATCTTGCCATCATGACCCGCAAGGCGTTTTTCCCAGACCAACTCCAAGCCTTCGATGCCTTGGTCTCGGCTATTGGTCAGACCAATCAGCTGTGCATTGGGCTGCGCCTGTGGATAAAAACGCTGATACTCCACTTGACGATGCACCGACTGAAACCGCCGATCCAATACCACCTGTGCCACTGCGGGAGAAAGCTGGCGCTTTAATACCAAAAACCGTGTATTGGGACGACTGCGAATTTTTTCTTTTAACTCCGTCGCATTGATGCCGATTGCCAGCGCCAACTCTTCCAGATCAAATACATGCCGTGCCAAGCGACGTTGCAAGACTTTGCTGTCTGGATTTTCGAGTAGCTTTTGCTTGAGCTCCGACCGCTCTATTAATGCCTGATTGTACTCTTTGACATCCATCCACAGCGTGATCAAGGGCGTACTGACGGCCAGTGGTACGCCATTACGGTCGGTGATTTTACCGCGATAGGCTTGAATCGTATCGGTACGCAAAATCATCTCATCGGCTTTTTCTTGCAGAAACTTACGGTCAATAATCTGCAAATAGAACGCCCGAACGATAATAGAACCAAAAATCAGCAGCATCACCCCCCACAGCAACACAAAACGCCAGCGGTCTTTAGCAAGGCTGGCGCGTGGAATCGCACTGCGGAGTTTTTTAAATGGAGTCTTCATGAATCAGGGCATCACTTGATCAGGCGGAGAGCGGAGAATCACGGTTTGGGTCGCTGGTGGGGCATACATACGCAGGGTCATCACCGCACGGCCACCAATCTGGGTGGTCGCACCAAACGCCTGCTGCTCAATCAGTAAGCGTCCCCATTCGATATCGAGTTTTTCACGCGCTTTACGCGACTGCTGTAACTGTTGGAAGGTGTCACGATATAAGAATACCTGATAGGTCACACCCATCGCACTGGCCAAGATGCTGCCCACCAGCGCAAACATCAGCAGCAGGGATAAAAACGACCGTTGCACGTCGACAGCGGGCTGACTCATCTCGATACGCTCCCTGATTTGATGTGAGTGTGAGGTTGAATAACGCGAGGTACGTGACTCATGCTAGGCGTGACGCGACCCTTAACCATGCACTGCGTGCGCGGGGGTTGTGCTGGATTTCTGTATCACTCGGCGCAATGCGTGACAGTTTTTTGAGGGTCTGTACCGAGCGATCTGCCCGCTGTAACCAGCCATCGTCCTCCATAGGAGTCGATTGCTGCTGAATAAACTGTTTCACGATACGATCCTCAAGCGAGTGAAAGCTAATCACGGCCAAGCGACCTTGTGGCCGTAGCGCCTGTACCGCTTGTGGCAAAAAATCGACCAAATCATCTAACTCTCGATTAATCGCAATCCGAATCGCCTGAAAACTGCGCGTGGCGGGATGCTTATGCTTGTCCCATTTTGGATGTGCCACTTTTACCACTTCGGCCAGTTGTGCAGTCGTTTCAAACTGCCCAAACTGTTTAATCGCCTTCGCAATCCGCCGACTATAGCGCTCCTCGCCATACTGATATAGTACGTTGGCCAGTGCTTCTTCTTCGATCTGCATCAGCCACTCAGCAGCGGTTTGGCCTTGGCTATTGTCCATTCGCATATCGAGCAAGCCATCATTCATAAAGCTAAAGCCGCGTTCCGCCTGATCGAGCTGCGGCGAAGACACCCCAAGATCGGCCATGATGCCATCGACCTGCGGCACACCCAAAGCCTGTAGCTGCTCAGTCAACTGCGCAAAACTGGCATGAATCATCACCAGACGCGGATCTTCAGCGGCGATCTGTGCACCGACGGCTTGTGCTTGTGGGTCTTTATCAAACGCATACAATCGACTATCTGCATCGAGCCTTGCTAACAATGCACGCGCATGACCACCACGACCAAACGTCGCATCCACAAACAGCCCAGAGGTGCAATCGCCTAGTACCGCATCAATGGTTTCATTGAGCAGTACAGCGATATGCGGGGAAGCAACTGTTTCAGACATGAAGTGAACCAAGATTAGACAGCAAAAATACCGATGTCCATTATCGCAGCCAGATGACAAGCGTCAAGCAAGCCGTGGGGTTTATTGTGTATTGCGACAAAAAACCCGATGTGGCTCACCTAGGTAAGCAATGCCTCCAAACCTGAGTACCATTTTTCTACAGACTGAACGATGTTGTATAGCTCTTCTGTGGGCAAAACCAAATCCAGTATGTCTTTTTCTTTTAAGTCGGTTAAATTAAAAAATTCCATAGCATTTGAAGCAAATTTTATGCATAAAATCCTCGTCGATTCAGCGTAACTCATTACAAATAGCTCGTGTTCGTACTGTTCGAGTGCATCAAAATTTGCATCGAAGCTTACGTCCTCTGTTTCGTAGAAATAGTCTGGATACTCAGCAAACTCTTCAACTGAGTAAAAAACATGGGCAGGATGTCGATTTTTCATCAGATTCTGGAGCAGGAAAATACTGGATTGATTGAAAAAATCCTCATCCACAAACTTTGTATGCCTCAAAGCACCTTGTGTGATCCCAGAAACATTGTTGAAAATTGATAGGGTTTTTATCTCACCAAAAACACGAATTCCTTTGATATACAGTGCTACTATCCCATTGACGTGGACAGGAAATTCCGACCATTCATCAACAATATCGAGATGTATTGCAAACTTATCAGGATTTCCAAAGATCATTTTACGACACCTGTTTAACCAAACTCATCATAAACGACTCACTTCTTCATCACCACGCCGACCATCGCCCGATTTTGCTATTATGCCAAGCAACTAGACTCACTGCCTGACTGACCATGACCGTCCGTACCCGTATTGCCCCCTCGCCGACTGGTTTTCCACACGTTGGCACTGCTTATATTGCGCTGTTTAACCTGTGCTTTGCCAAACAACACGGCGGCGAATTTATCCTGCGCATCGAAGACACCGACCAAACCCGCTCCACCCCAGAATCCGAGCAAATGATTCTCGACTCCTTACGTTGGCTCGGTATCGAGTGGAGCGAAGGCCCCGATATCGGCGGCAAACACGCCCCGTATCGGCAAAGCGAACGGATGGGCATCTACAAAGGCTACGCCGAACAACTGGTCAA
>JBBKWW010000171.1:0-8935 GCA_037969155.1 Moraxellaceae bacterium | reverse complement strand
CCGAGCCTAAAGGCCATATGATTGAAGTGCATGCCGATGGCCGGATTGAAAAAATTGCCATTGACTGATCAGCATTGATCCAGTGAATCGCTCCAGCCCCCTCTTTAAAAAAGGGGGGGTGCCTAGGGTCTGTTGACGTTTCGACAGCAACCCAAAGGGACACGGCAGTTTTTGGGGGCTACTGCGTTGTGCTTCGCTTGCTTAGAACGACTAAGCCTCACGAGTCACGCCTTGTATCCCCTCAAAAACGGCCAGTGTCGCGGCCGTGGCTCAAGCGTCAACAGACCCTAGGATAAGAGCGACCTTCATGCCCTTGATCGTACAGATCAGCCAAGCCAGTGAAATTGGTTTAAAAGCGCGAAATGATGATGCGGTCGCGTTGCACTTGCCGCATGGTTTTGGCCGCAGAGCGATCACCTTGATTGCGGCCATCGCCGATGGTGTCAGTGCCTCGGCACACAGCAACCAAGCCGCCGCGATTGCCACTCGATCCTTTTGTGCTGATTTTTTTGGCACCGACTCACAGTGGTCCGTCAAAACCGCAGGCTATCGGGTGTTGGAATCCCTGAATCGCTGGCTACACGGTAACTCACCGGCCCACATACAAGACTATCTCACCACGTTTAGTGCGGTGGTGATTCAGCAAGATAGCGCACATATTTTTCATGTCGGCGACTCGCGGGTTTGGCGTTTACGGGCAGGACAACTCGAATGCCTCACCCATGATCATGTGATTCGGACTGAGCATGGTGAGCAATTAATCCGTGCATTAGGGCTAGATTGGCGGGTGGAATTGGATTATTTGGCCACCGATATACAGGTTGGTGACCGTTTTCTACTGACCACTGATGGTATTCATAGCTTTGTGCCGACGGCTCAGTTGCAAAAAATCCTACGCAACCAGCCTGTAGAAGTCGCACAACAGCAACTGATGCAACTCGCTCTAGCGCATGAAACCAATGACAACTATTCCTGTCAAATTATTGAAATCTTAGAGTTTGATGCAGAGCAAACGAGCCAGCACGCGGCGCGTAACATGGCACTGCCCATGCTGCCAGACACCTTGCAGGCTGGACAAAAAATCGACGGCTATCAGATCGTTGCGGAGCTGCAAATCAGCCCGCGCAGCAGCGTCTATCAGGCCACAAGACTCAGCGATGGTCATGCAGTGATCCTCAAATCTCCATCACCGAGCTTTGCTGATGATCCCAGCGTCATTGATGCGTTTTTGCAAGAAGAATGGATTGGGCAACGGCTCAATCAACCCGATATTGTCAAAACCTATCCAGCTGATCCGCAACGCAGTTTTTTATATTTAGTACAGGATTATTTGGTCGGGCAAAACCTACGCCAGTGGAAAGCACAACATCCTAATGCACCCGTACAAACCATTTTACAGTTTGCCAAACCAGCGATTTTGGCGTTACGCGCTTTACATCGCCGTGAAACCTTACACCATGATATTAAGCCCGATAATTTATTTTTGACGGGTCATAACAAGCTGACGCTGATTGATTTTGGCAGTGCTTCAGTCGGCAGTATGCAGCAATCATTACGCGCCCGCGCGGGTGCAGCCGAGTATGCCGCGCCAGAGTATGCCTTGGGTCAAGCGGTGGATTGGCGTGCTGATCAGTTTGCGTTGGCGATGACCCTGTATGAACTGCTGACCGAGCATTTGGCGTATGGCGATCACTATCATGAGGCCACACAGCAGGCGCAATTTTCGGCGATGCAGTACTGTCCTGCGATGGTATACAACCCGCATGTTCCAGCGTGGATGGATGCCGCACTGATGAAAGCCTGCCACCTAAACGTCGAGCAACGCTATACCGACTTAGGCGAGTTTTTGACTGATCTCAGCACACCCAACCTGCATTTAATGCGCCCTAAAATGCCGTTGGCCGAAAAATATCCGGTGCAGTTTTGGCAAACCATCAGTGCGATATTATTACTCGGACATCTGGTGTGGCTGGCCAAAACCCAACTATAATCCGCCACTCTGGTCACTCATCATTGGAATATTTTCATGTTTTTACGGACTGCATTTACGGGCGTGATGTTTTGTGGTGTGACCCTGCTACTCTCGGGCTGCTCTAGTGTTCCCACACATGCAGATATCATGCGCAGCTCTGCCGCCGACACACAGGCGGAAGCTGAGACGAAAAAAGGGCTCGCAGAAAACTGGGATCGTGGTCAGGCCTTAATTATATCGGGCAATCAAAAAGTATCCACTGGCGAAGATCTGCTCAAAGCAGGTAAGCGTGAGCTGAATGACGGTCGTCGCCTCGTACGTGACAGCGAACGCGAATTTAAGAACAAATATCCTGACACACCATTCAGCAAATAGTCAAACCTGACTGCGAAACCTGAAGCATCGCGTATAGCAGCCCTAACTCGGTGCTTTAAGCCGTACCACTATCGGACAGCCTTTAAACTCAGCCGCTTGTGCCATGGCCGCGCGCTGACCCAGTACCCGTGCATATTCCGTGCGTGGCGTATTCGAACGCTCCGACATACCGACCGAAATACTGGGAATAATCCCGACGCGGCCACCGCGACCAAACACGCCACCCAAGCCAACTGACACGCCACTGCTACGCTGCTTCGGCACTTCAATGCCATCCCGCAAATACTGACTAATCCGAATATACTCGGCACGCAACTGTGGACAAGTCAAATTCTGGTATTCGGTCGGCGACACATACAGTGGCTTCGGCGGCGTACTGGCACAACCCAGTAGACCCACCACCGTCAGCCCACACAGTGTTGTTGCTTTAAACCAGATCGACATACGCTCTCCTGATTGCATGTAATCGGTAGGACTCAAGCACCTGCATTCATCTCATCAAACAACGCCACATAAGCCAAAGTCAATTTGTGTGCATCGTCCAAATGAATCAGTGGTTGGTTTTTCTGATGTGACTCTTTCATGAGTACCGATGGCGGCAGCATCGCAGCAAACACTGGCAAGCCGTCATCTTTTAGGGTTTGTACCACTTGCTGTGGCAGTGTGGCACGCGCTTGGTATTGATTGACCACGATGCCTTCGACCGCCAGCTTAGGGTTATGGTCAGACTTGGTTTCGACCACATTTTCCAGCAGTGTTTGTAAAGCACGATGCGAAAACACATCACAATCAAAGGGAATCACCACCCGATCACCCGCAATCAATGCCGCGAGTGTATAAAAGTTAAATGCCGGGGCAGTATCAATAAACACCAGATCAAACTGGCTATCCAGCAGCTTTAACGCGTCACGTAGCTTAAAAATCTTATGTTTGCTTTGTAGTGCATGTTCCATCGCACCGAGTGCAGGACTAGCAGGAATCACTGATAAACGTGCGAACTGCGTCGGATGAATATAATCAGCCAAGCTCTCTTCTTTACCTTTTAAGATTGAGCCGAGCGCCGAACCGAATAAACCTTTGTTTTGGCCTGCGCTGAGCAACGTCTCAAAATAACCGCCAATATTCGGCTCTAAGGCGGGATTACCCGCGCCATGCGTGGCTTTTTCGCCGAGTAGATACTGGCTGGAATTACATTGTGGATCAAGGTCAATCACCAATGTCCGATAGCCGCGTGCCGCAGCGATGGCGGCGAGATTAACGGTAATACTGGACTTACCCACACCGCCTTTTTGATTAAACACCACCCGACACAGCATCACACGCTCCAGAAAAAATTGGTTGATTTCACACTTTGATTGGCTTCAAGTTAAAGCACTGGCTTGGCAATCGCCAGCCATAAAATCGCTGCATAGGCCACACTCGCGACCAGCACACCCATCTTGAATTCGTTCACACTAGCAGTATCACGAAAGGCTTTCACAGACGATGAAATCGCCACCAAAAACAGGATAATCTTGGCAAAAACCCAGTGTGGATAAATCGGCAACTGCAACAGCAAGCCAATCCCTGCCAGCAGCACGACCGTATAGACAATATGCGGCGCAATCTTAAAAAACTTAGTCAAGCCCTTGGACAGCAACTGACCACTCGGATTCGGTGACCGCATGCCTAAAATGGCGCGAGTGGCAAACATCAAAATCGCCAACACGCCAAAACTCATGTGCAACACTTTGATCAGCATCATCAAAAAACCCTACCCCAATCGTTTAATCGCCCGTCAAGATCAAAACCTATGCTTTCGGTGCATGGGCGCAGGCTGGACTCTCAGGCGCACGGCCTGTCCACTCAACAGGACTATACGCATGAATCGCTAAAGCATGAATCGTGCCGCCGTTGGCACTGAGTAACTCGGCGGCCAGTGCATAGATTTTTTGGTGGCGTTGCACCGCCCGCAAGCCGTCGAAGACACGACTAACGATAGTCACTTTAAAATGGCTTTCTTTACCGTCAAAGTAACCACCATGCCCACTGGATTCATTGTCCACTTGCAACACACTCGGCGCGAGTGCCTGCAAGCGACTGCTTAACTGCTGTTGCAACACGCCCATATTGACCTCTGTGATGATCCAAACCGACTATTGAACTGCACGCTCTCAATGCACAATTCAAGCGATCCGCGCAGCGCAGCATGCACTGCGGCATCTTGCTGAATTCTAGCTGATTGTTTAACGCCGCGCGGTACTTTGTTGATAGATCGGCATGACGCGTGGTAATAACTGCTGAATTTGATTGATGCGATCACCTGTAGACGGGTGAGTGCTGAGGAATTTTGGTGGCTCGCCTTGGCTGGCTTGGCGCATTTTTTGCCACAAGGTCAATGCGGCCTGTGGATTATAACCCGCACGCGCCATCAACTCTAACCCGAGTACGTCAGCTTCTTCTTCTTGCGCCCGACTATGTGGCAGTTGCAAACCAAGTTGTGCCGCCATACCAGCCGCTTGCGCTTGGCCTTCAGTCAGCCCGACCACACTGGCCAAAATCCCCAAGCCGGTCTGCTGCGCCACATCACGCGACATCCGCTCACGGGCGTGTTCACGCAGGGCATGCGCGATTTCATGCCCCATAATCGCTGCAATCTCGGCATCGGTCAGTTGTAAGCGGCTGATGATACCGCTGTAAAACATCACTTTACCACCGGGCATCACGAAGGCGTTTAGCTCGTTGCTCTGGATGGTATTCACGTCCCACTGCCAACCACGCGCATCTGGCCGAAATGCATTCACTTTCGGGATCAGTCGATTGGCGATACCGCGTAACCGGGCCAGCATAGCGGCATCCCGATTCAGCACGTTCTTTTGCTGGGCCTGCCCTAGCAGCTCTTGATAGCTTTTACTCGCCAGTGCATTCACCTCTTCGCTTGACACCAGCAGCAACTGTTTACGATTCACGCCAGTCGCGCCTTCTTGTGTAGTACTGACGCAACCGGTCAGACCCAAACTCGCCGACAAGACCGCGATACTGATCAAACGTAATGACATGATGACACTCCTAAAAATGACGCTACCTGTGCAAATGCTAAAACCGCCAGCACGCCACAGTACAGTCGTCAATATTTTAATATGCCGAATGGTAGCGCATCGCAGAAGTAGTTTCGGCGCAGAATCTAAGGGTTTTTGTAGAAGTGCACCCCTCAACTCACGCTAAGAGGCCATGGCAATCCGAATCCCACAAATACGATGCTGCACCCCCTTAAGCCGAACCCTTAAAGCCAATTTGATTAAATTCTTCAGCAAAACACTTGACTCGCCCGAAAATATCGCTATTATTGCTGCTCTCGACGCGGGAATAGCTCAGTTGGTAGAGCACGACCTTGCCAAGGTCGGGGTCGAGGGTTCGAATCCCTTTTCCCGCTCCAAATTTTGTACTGTTAAACATGGCCGACGGCCAGCCAACACTCAACTTATCGTTCAGTGTTGGATTAAAAAAGCCGGACTTTGTTCCGGCTTTTTGCATATTTAATCCTGCTAAACGCTCAGCACTGCACGCCTGTCTGTGCATTGGTGCTATATTTAGTACGGATGTTCGACATTTTTTATCGTCAAATTTAAAGCCAATCGACTGCACAAAGGTGCGTATTGGCGCGTGCAGGAGTAACACCATGAGCCACCGTGCATCCTCTATCCAAGGTTCTTTAGTGGCATTGGTCACCCCGATGTTTGAGGATGGCTCGCTCGATTGGGATGCGCTAGACCGTCTGGTCGATTGGCACATTGAGCAAGGCACCGATGGCTTGGTTGCCGTCGGGACAACAGGCGAATCTGCGACGCTTGATGTGGCCGAACACTCACAAGTGATTGCACGGGTGATTGCACGTACCGCGGGCCGTGTGCCGGTGATTGCGGGCACGGGCGCAAACTCGACCCGCGAAGCCATTGAACTGACCGAAACCGCTCGTAAACTCGGCGCAGATGCCGCGCTATTGGTCACTCCGTATTACAATAAACCGACCCAAGAAGGGCTGTATCAGCATTATCGTGCCCTCGCTGAAGCGGTAGACTTGCCACAGATGCTGTACAACGTGCCCGGCCGCACAGGCGTGGACATGCACAACGACACCGTGCTGCGTTTGGCAGGTATTGAGAATATTTTTGCGATTAAAGATGCAACTGGTGATCTGGTGCGTGGCAAAGATCTGATTGATCGCTTGGCTGGTCGCTTGAGTGTGTTTTCAGGTGATGATCCAACCGCATGGCAGTTGATTGGTTTGGGCGCACGCGGTAATGTTTCGGTCACCGCCAACATCGCACCAAAACAGATGCACGAAATCTGTCAGGCCGCATTGAGTGGCGATGCCGCCATGGCTGAACGCATCAATGCCAAAATCGAAGTCTTACACCGCGTATTGTTTTGTGAGTCGAATCCGATCCCTGTCAAATGGGCCTTACATGCGATGGGACAGATGGATATCGGGATTCGCCTGCCGTTAACGATGCTGGCTGAATCTTACCAGCCGTTGCTTCGGCAAGCCCTGCGTGATACACAACTGATTAGCAATTAACCCTACTGGCTTCAAGTCCTAAAAGCAGGGCGTCACTCTCGAGGATGCATCATGTTGCACCGTTTTAGGCTCAATCGGATGGCATTGCCACTGCTATTGATGGTCGGTATCGCCATGACTGGTTGTAGCAAACTGGCCGTCAACAATAGCTCGCTGGATTATCGCGATGCTAAGCCGCTGCCACCGCTACAACTGCCCGCAAATCAAGCCACACGGCCATTTGTTGCCCTATATACGGTGCCTGCTCTACTTGAGGCTGCACCTGCCAATGCCCCACCCGTCACCAACGAAAAAGGCAATCGTTTCATGATGCCCACGCCGATACCACTGGATACCGACGCCATCAAAGCGCGTGCCAGTATCGATGTGGGTCGGCCGAGTGCGCCCACGATTGTAGTCGATGGCAATGGCTTTCCGATTTTACGGGCCGAAGGCAACAGGGATCGAGTGTTTGAAGCCCTGCTAGAATCCCTTAACACGGCACAGATCGACGTGACTAAAAACACCCGTGCCACGGGTCAGATTAATGTGCGACTGGATGAGCAAGCTTATGTTTTACGTTTAGGCCGCTCTGGCAGTGCCATTACCGTGAGCGTGCAAGACCGCCAAGATGCACTGGCTGATCCTGCACTTACCACCTCTTTGCTTAACCAAATCATCCAACACTGGCCGATTTGAACGGAAGTCTTTGAATCATGCAAAAACAAGCCCTGCTGTACACTGGCAAAGCCAAATCGGTCTATGAAACCACTGATCCAGACCATTTGGTCTTGGTATTCCGTGACGATACCTCGGCCTTCGATGGCAAAAGAATCGAACAACTGGCCAAAAAAGGCCGCGTGAACAATCGCTTTAACGCCTTTATCATGCAAAAACTAGCCGATGCAGGCATTCCAACCCATTTCGAGAAACTGCTAACCCCCGATGAAGTGCTGGTCAAACGCCTGAACATGATTCCCGTCGAGTGCGTGGTGCGCAATTATGCCGCAGGCAGTCTATGCCGCCGTGTCGGTGTGGAAGAAGGCCGCCCGCTGACCCCGCCGACCTTTGAGCTGTTTTATAAAGACGACGCACTCGGCGACCCGATGGTGAATGAATCACTGGCGGTGACGCTGGGCTGGGCAACTGCCGAACAACTGGCAGAAATGAAAGTGCTGACCTATAAAGTCAACGACGTACTGAAGAGCTTGTTCGACCAAGGCGGCATGATGCTGGTGGACTTTAAGCTGGAATTTGGCGTGTTTCATGGCCAGATCGTACTGGGTGATGAGTTTTCACCAGATGGTTGCCGCCTGTGGGACAAAGAAACCAAGAAGAAGCTGGATAAAGACCGCTTCCGTCAGGGATTGGGCGATGTGATCGAAGCCTACGAAGAAGTCTCGAATCGGATTGGAGTTGATCTGAGCGGGATTTAAGTCGGTATGAATTGGGCAGTCGTGCAGATGTGCGACTGCCCTTTTTTTTAAGCTGTCTTTAAAAAAAGGTGGCCTCACTCGCAGCGGAGCAGCCAACATGTCACATTCCCCCATCCTGATTATCGGCGCGGGTATCGGTGGCCTAACCTGCGCCCTCGCCTTACAGCAGCAAGGCTTACGCCCCGTGATTCTCGAACAAGCCGACAGTCTCGGTGAAGTCGGTGCAGGGCTACAACTCAGCCCAAATGCCATGTCAGTGATGCGTAAACTCGGCTTAGAAGCTGCCTTGCTTGATGTAGGATTCCTGCCACAAGGTATCCAAAGCAACCACTGGCGCAGTGGTCAAATACTGACCCAAGTACAGTTTGCGCCCCTAAATCTACACGCCCCGTATCTGCATATCCATCGTGCTGACCTGCATCAGATTTTACGCGAGGCTGTCCGCGCCAATGACCCCGACTGCATCCGCACCAGCCAACATGTCACCGTTGTGAATTGCGAACAAACACAACTGACACTCGACACAGGTGCAGTGTGGTCGGCGGATTGGATCATCGGTGCAGATGGTATTCGCTCACGCTGCCGCGATGCCGTATTGGAGCAAACACAAGCCGC
>JBBKWW010000170.1:0-5097 GCA_037969155.1 Moraxellaceae bacterium | reverse complement strand
AGTTCTTCGTTTTGGATTTCGGGGCGTTGGCGTGGGGATTGGTCGTTCATGGCGGGCTAATGAGGGTTCAGTAAGATAGGCCAATGGTAACGTAAAACGCGAAATGGCGGCAGTCGTGGCGTGGGTTTTTTGTGGGTTGCTCAAAGATCAATAAAACAGGGTTGTGTTGACGAAAAAATCATCATGAGATGATTTTTTTGATACGATATATCATCGGTTTTGGTGAGGTTTGAGGCGATGAGAACCACGGTCACGATTGATGATGCGCTATATGCCAAAGCGGTAGAGATGGCGGATGCAAGTATGGACAAATCGGATATTTTTCGTGAGGCGATTCAGTTGTTTATTCGTGTGCAAGCGGGTAAACGCCTTGCGGCGTTGGGTGGTAGTGTGCCCGATATGCAAGAGATTCCACGCCATCGTTCTGAGTTGCTGTCTGAATGAATGTGTTGATCGATAGCTCGGTTTGGGTGAGTCATTTTAAGCAGCGTAATGATCATTTGGTGGAGTTGGTGCAAGCTGATTTGGCGTTAATCCATCCGATGATTATTGTGGAGTTGGCGTGTGGTACGCCGCCCGCACCGCGTCAGCAAACCTTGTCCGATTTGGGTTTGTTGCGTGGCTGCACGCAGGCTACATATGCGGAGTTGTTGGATTTTATCGAGCGTGAAAAATTATATGGCTTAGGTTGCGGTTTGGTCGATTTGTCGTTATTGGCGGCGACATTACTGACACCCAATACGAGATTGTGGACGTTAGATCGGCGGTTGGCGGTATTGGCGACGCGGCTGGCAGTGGCGTATCAGCCGAGGTTGCATTAGCTGGTAACGTAAACCGCGAAATGGCGGCAGTCGTGGGGCGGGTTTTTTGTGGGGATGGGGTCGAGCAGAGTAGGGTGCGCCGTGCGCACCGAATCTCCAAAAAGGTGCGCTGACTAACGCCCGCCATCAGCCGAGTGAGGTACGAGCGTCGGTTGCATGGCATTGTTATAGCGCAACCGGTTCATCACGCATTTTTTCCCATGTTTGTACCATAAGCTTCTTGGTTGGTCCCCAGCGATACCCCCCCAGCGCGCCACTCTGCTGTATAACCCGGTGACAGGGGATCAGCAAAGCAACTGGATTTGCTCCAATAGCGTTACCAACAGCCCTTGCAGACCTGGGTGCGCCGAGTGATTTGGCTACTTCGGCATAGCTGGCCACAGCGCCCGGTGGTATTTTCAACAAAGCACGCCACACGGCGATCTGGAAGTTTGTCCCTGTCACATGGAGCGACAGCGGACCTTGTCTCGAAGCTGTTTCACTGCTAAAAAAGGCATCAATAGCGTGTCGCGTAGATGCCAAATTTTCTCTGATCGAACTGAGAGGCCAATCGTTATGCAAGTCATCCAGTAACTCTTCCATGCTATTGAAGTCCATAAACCCTGCCCGGCAAACACCACGCAGGGTTACGGCCACAAACATGGGCCCCAGTGGGGTAGGATGTACTCCATACTCGATCTGTACCTCCTTACCTCGATTTTTATACTCGCCGGGGGTGACTGCTTCCAGCAGCACAAAGTGATCATGCAACCTTGAACTGCCGCTTAATCCAAGCTCATGTGAGACATCAAGCAAGGTGCGAGAATTATCCAGCAATCCTTTGCCACGCTCCAGTGTCAGAACCTGTAAAAAGCGCTTCGGCGTAGTGCCTGCCCAACGACAAAACAGCCTTTGAAAGTGATACGGACTCAGATGCACATGGGCAGCTATATCTTCAAGGCTGGGCTGATCAATTGCCCGATCAACCAAATAGGCCATAGCGCTTGCGATTCGGTCATAGTCTGACATGGGCCGGCCTCTCAAACACGATTTATAGATACACCGCCATCGACCAGCATTGCAGATCCCGTGGTGAAGCTGGAGGCATCGGAGGCAAGGTACAATGCAGATTGGGCAATTTCATCTGGTGTCGCCATACGCTTAAGAGCATGCAGATTATGCACAAATGCCAATGCTTCTGGCGTATTGGCAAACTCACGTCCTGCCGGCGTATCAGTACCACCGGGCAAAAGGGCATTGACCCGGATATTCTGAGGCCCGTGCTCGGATGCCAGCACTTGAGTCAGTCCAATAAGTCCCGCCTTACTGGCTGCGTAGGCTGCCATGCCTGGCATACCTGCGGTGTAACCAACGAAGGTAGAGGTGAAAATTAACGAACCTCCTTTTCGGGCAGCCATGGCGGGCAGCTGGTACTTTGCGCCCAAAAATGCGCTGGTTAAGTTGGTCGTAATAACTTGATTCCAGTCCGTGAGCGACATCTCTGGGACAGGACCCATAGCACCCAGAATGGCAGCATTGTTAAAAGCGATATCCAAGCCACCAAAGTGGCTTACTGCCTTATCTACCAAAGCTTTGGCAAAAGCTTCTTCACCAACATCACCGGCTAGTGCCAGTGCCTGCCCGCCTTCCGTATTGATTAAGTCCACCAGGTCATCAAGCTCCTTCTGTCGCCTTGCAGCCACCACTACGGCAGCACCTTCTCTCGCAAAAAGCTTCGCGGCTGCGTAGCCAATGCCGGTACTGGCACCGGTAACAATAGCGACTTTGTTGGCAAGTATAGTCATCGTTACTCCTCTGGGATCTGCTTACTACAAAAGGGCATATGCCCGAACAGATGCTATATTAGGAGACCGAACGACTAATGCCGACCCGAATCTTGCTGTATTTCAATTGCGCTATAACTAAGGATATATGGCGTTTTTGACGCACAAGCCATTATCATTCCGCGGTATATCCTGCTAAAGTTCAATCTGAAAGGCAATATTGCTATTGTCAGCTACAGACCGAATATAACAGGCTTTTATTAAGGCTATAAATCAAACATGTCTGCACATGAAAAATCAAAGAATCTTATTGATTTAGTTAAAGAAAAGCGCAGGTACAAGCACTACAGTTTGCGCACGGAGCAATCCTATTGTGGCTGGGTGAAACGCTTTGTTTTGTTCCAAAACAAGCGTCACCCAAGCGAGATGAGTGCTGTAGAGGTGACAGCATATCAACAAGCCCTCTCCTCACTGTTATTTTTATACAGAGAAGTGTTGGGTTGTGGCTTGCCTTGACTCAACCAACTCTCCAGACCTAAAAAATCAACACGATTGCCAGCCGTACTCAGTAAAGGTGAAGTTGCTTTATTATTTAGTCACCTGTCTGGCACGGGTATGCGCGTAATGGAGTTGTTGAATTTGCTCATCAGCCCCTCACCTATGTTGCCCCGAAACACTCTATTCAGCGCCACACCCTTGCAAAGACTCGCCCACTGCCTAACAATCCAGACCTACTGATTTGATTGCGTTGGATCTTGCATGCCTCTGGCCACCCTGCCCGCCCTGTTCATCTCGCACGGCTCACCGATGCTCGCACTCGATGCGGGTGCAGTCGGCGCGGCATTGCAGCGCGTGGCCAGCAATCTGCCCAAGCCGCAAGCGATTGTGGTGATGTCGGCACATTGGCAAAGCCAGCAGCTTGAAGTCTCGACTGGCCACCTGCCTGAAACATGGCATGATTTTCGTGGCTTTCCAACAGAGCTGTACCAAATCCGCTATCCAGCAGCGGGTGCGCCAGATATTGCCGATTACATCATTGAGCAACTCAATCACGCACATCTAGATGCACGTCCGAATGCAATTCGGCCACGTGATCATGGGGTGTGGATGCCGCTGCTGCACCTGTATCCTGCGGCCGATATCCCTGTGATTCAGATTTCGATCCCGCTGCACTATAACGCAGACCAATTGGCCTATATCGGGCAGGTGTTATCAGCACTGCGGCAAGAGCAGATTTTGTTGATTGGTTCGGGCAGTATTACCCATAATTTGGCAGAACTATCCTGGCAACAGCCGCACGCCGCGACACCCAACTGGGCAAGTGAGTTTCGCAATTGGATTGTGCATCACCTCAGTAACGACGACCATGAGCCCGTGTTTTCGTGGAAAACTCAAGCCCCGCACGCGATAAAGAACCATCCAACTGATGAGCATTTAAGCCCGTTGTTTTTTACGATGGGTGCAGGTGAGCGGTTTTCGGTGATTCATTCCAGCTTTGCGCATGGTTCACTGGGCATGGATATTTATCGGTTTGATTGAGCTGAACATATAGCGTTTGCCCGACTGGTCAGATTCGCTTAGACTGATTTTGGCAAGAATGAGGAAACCCACATGCAAATGACCCTACACCAAGCGGCAAGCCAATTGATGGAGCTTGCGCAACGCGCTGCACAGGGCGAACGTATTATTCTGACTGCGGAGGGATTGCCTGATTTGGCGTTGGTCGTCTTGCCTACCAAGCCCGCCAAACGCCAAGCTGGGCAACTCAAACACGCCATTACCATCCATGACCCATACTGGGATCAGGCTGATGATGCGTTGAGTGCTGAGTTTTACAAGTGAATGGCTACTTGCTAGACACCCACATTCTGATCTGGTGGCTCGCCGACGCACCGCAACTGTCTGCTAAGTTTCGGCAGCTACTGGAACATGAGCAAGATGCGGTGTTTTGGGTGAGTGCTGCGAGTGTTTGGGAAATCGGCATTAAACAATCTGTTGGCAAGCTATCCGTATCTGCCAATCTAATTGAAGCCATCCAAAACAATAACTTTCAAATGCTGTCTATCACTGCACAACACGCAACTTATGCAGCAAGCTTACCGCTGCATCACAAAGATCCTTTTGATCGTATGCTGATCGCTCAGGCTACTTTAGAACATATACAGATGCTTTCTCAAGACTCTGTATTTCATGCTTATCTGCCCTTTCCAATGCTCATTTAGACGTTGCACGCGCAATAGTAGCAAGCACGTGAACGAACAAATCCGCAGCGTTTTCTTCAAGAATCGCATTCAGATACTCGACGATTGCTTCTTCGCTATCTCGATAATCAGCAGCATCAAAACGACGATAAATCTCAGGCATGTTTGATCACCTCACATCAGCACTTCACGTTTACCACTCGATCCCATCGGGCTGACAATCCCTGCATCTTCCATCTGATCGACAATCCGCGCCGCGCGGTTATAGCCGAGACTAAATTTGCGTTGAATCGATGACGCAGAGACTTTTTT
>JBBKWW010000169.1:0-9291 GCA_037969155.1 Moraxellaceae bacterium | reverse complement strand
AAAATAATATCGTACTGCTCTTGGGTGTATAGATTTTCAACCTGAAACTGAATCACCCGCTCGATAAAATGCTCTAAATCAGCAACCGCCGCGGCATCGGTTGATAACAGGTGATCGATGATGATAGAGCTGGCGACCACGGTATAGCCACTCGGCGCTTCATAAGCACGGGCACAACGCATGATTTCCCGAAAAATCTCAAAACAAACAGTTTCGGCGGTTTTGACATAGCCTCGACCATGACATGTCGGACAAGGCTCACACAGCAAATGCTCCAGCGACTCACGGGTGCGTTTGCGGGTCATCTCGACCAGCCCTAATTCCGATACCTGGGTGATTTTGGTTTTGCTATGGTCACGCGCCAGCATTTTTTCGAGTGATTTTAATACCTCGTCCTTGTGACCTTGCTCCTGCATATCAATAAAATCAATGATAATAATGCCGCCCAGATTGCGCAGTCGCAACTGACGCGCCATCGCATGCGTGGCCTCAAGATTGGTTTTAAAGACCGTATCTTCCAGCGACCGCCCCCCGACAAATGACCCAGTATTCACATCAATCGTGGTCATGGCTTCGGTTTGATCAATAATCAAATAGCCGCCTGACTTTAATGCAACACGGCGTTGCAGCGCTTTTTGGAGGT
Source organism: Moraxellaceae bacterium (assembly GCA_037969155.1). Taxonomy (GTDB): domain Bacteria; phylum Pseudomonadota; class Gammaproteobacteria; order Pseudomonadales; family Moraxellaceae; genus JAYXXU01. Next base: position 8,648 of record JBBKWW010000169.1, on the reverse strand, counting down.
CATCTTCGACATTATGCAAGTCAAATAACGGCCGCTCGCCAGGGTAGTGATGCAACCGATCCGCCACAATCGGCACAAACTCATCCACAAACTGCTTGACCTTGAGATGGATCTCTCGGGAATCGACATAGATTTTGGTGGTTTGCTCCCCTGCCAAATCTCGAATAATCCGCTGCGGCAACGGCAACTCATCAAAAATCAAACTCGGGACTTCGGCAGTACGCTGACGCTGCTGAATCACTTCCCACAGCCGCGCCAGATAGCACATATCCTGCTCTAGCTGCTCGCGCAGTACCCCTTCGGCGGCTGTTCGTACGATAATGCCACCGGGTAACTGATGCTGCTGCTGAATCTCCTCCACAAGTTGTTTCAGTCGATCACGCTCTTCGTTCTGCTCAATGCGCTGACTCACGCCTGTGTGCTGACCATACGGCATCAACACCAGATAGCGCGACGGAATCGACAGATCAGTGGACAGCCGCGCACCTTTGCTGCCCAGCATGTCTTTCATGACTTGGACGGTAATGGTTTGCCCCGTGTGTAACAACTCATGCACAGTTGGAATCGGTTGTTGGCGTGACCACACCATATCGTTAATATGTAAGAATGCGGTACGCGACAAGCCGATTTCGACAAAGGCCGCCTGCATACCTGGTAACACGCGCACCACTTTGCCTTGATAGATATTGCCAACCAAGCCGCGCCGCTCACTGCGCTCAACAAACAGCTCTTGCACGATGCCATTTTCAATCAGGGCAACCCGACACTCCATTGGCGTGACATTAATTAGCAGTTCTTCAGCCATAGTCTTGCGGTGTCCTTAAAAAAATCAGTCGGCAGTTAAGCTCGCTCGAAGCTGTTGCAACAATTGCAATGTTTCGACCAAAGGCAAACCAACGACATTACTGTAACTCCCCTCAATTCGAGGAATAAATGCCGCAGCGCGACCTTGAATCGCGTAACCACCCGCTTTACCTAGCGGCTCACCGGTGTCCCAGTATGCCTGCATCTGGGCGGGTGTTAACGCTAACATTTGTACCGCTGTTGCAACCACTGTACTCAGCAATCGATCCCCACAGCCGACTGCCACGCCTGTCAGCACTTGATGCGTCTGACCAGATAATTGCTGCCACATGGCAAACGCCTCATCACGATCCGTAGGCTTACCTAAAATCTGCCCAGCAATCGTCACCGTGGTATCGGCTGCAATCACCACACACTCGCTCGGCAGATGTGGCTGTGCGGCACGCGCTTTAGCCTCAGCCAAGCGATGCACATACTCTCGTGGCGATTCATGCGGCAAGCACGACTCATCGATTTCGAAGACTTTAACCTCAAAATCCACACCAACTTGTTGTAATAACTCGCGCCGCCGCGCTGACCCTGACGCTAAAACAATCATGCTCGCCACCGTTTTAATAAACCATAGACCAGAGGCCAACAGAGGGCGGTCGATAGCCACGGCAACCAATGCCCCAGCGACACCCCCTCCCCAAACATTTTTTGTAATAAAAACATCAGTAAAACATGTAAAAAACTTACCGCCAGCACAAACGCCCACATCAGTAGCGGCTGTAGCACCCTTCGCTCATATGTCAGATAGCGCAATAAAAAAGCGATCAGCACAAAACTTAAGCCATGCTGCCCAAGCTGATAATCCAGCAATAAATCACAAGCCAAACCCACGCCGAATGCAAACCATACGCCGCACCATTTCGGCTGATACACCAACCAAAACACCATCACCAGCAGCATAAATAATGGTCGCCATGCTGCCCAAGCATATGCGACGGGATACACGGTCAGCACTGAGGCCACCAGCAAACTGCTCACGATCATCCACAGCGGGTCGCGCACATTACTCGATTCACTACCGCGTAGCACGCGGCCAATACTAGGGCTGTGCATGCGGCTGTACTCGCGCTAACGGCTTAGAAAACAACAACGCGACATGATGGCTCCCCTCTAAGCGCGCAATCGGCTGCACGCGCACCTCAGCAAACTCTTGGCTACCCAGTTGCTGCACCCTCGACACGACTCCGATTGGATAACCAGACGGAAAGCGCTCTCCTAAGCCAGAGGTAATCAATCGATCACCCACCACAAGATCTGCCGTGTTCGGCACGTACTCAAGCAGCAGACTGCCACTATCGCCTGTACCCGTCAAAATCGCTCGCATGCCGGTTCGCTCAACACGCACCGATGCAGAATGCTCTTTATCGGAAAGCAATAAAATGCGTGAGCTTTGCGGATAGGCAGCCAATACCTGCCCCATCACGCCTTGATTATCCAGCACGGTTTGCCCGACAAACACATCATCTTGTTGACCTCGATTAATCACCAAAATATGTCGTAACGGATTGGTATCAGTGCCAATGATTTCGGCAATCAACAAGCGACCATCTAGAATCAGTGGCGTATCGAGTAAGCCGCGCAAGCGCGAGTTTTCAGCAGACAGTTCAGCGAGTTTTTGTAGACGTACTTCGGCTTGCAATAGCTCCGCCTGCATGGCGGTATTTTCACGCCGTAGGATATCTTCAGATTTGGCTTGTTGGCTGAGCCAATGACCGGATAACACCGGATAATTGGCCAGACGATAGATCGGATTATAGGCCGCGTGCAGCGTGTCACGCAGCGGATTAAACCATTCGGGATGTTGCCAATCACTGACCATGAGCAACATACACGCAATCGAGGCCAAGGTCAGTGCGCGAAAACCTAGCGGCTCACGGCTGAATAAATTTTGTTCCACCGTGACCGCCTATAGATTTTTAACCAACAAACAGCATGTCGTGGTTTGGATCATCAAAAAACACTAAGGCTTTACCTGCACCACGCGTGACACAAGTCAGCGGATCTTCGGCAATCATCACCGGAAGGCCAGTTTCACGCGACAGCAGCTTATCCAGATTACGCAATAACGCGCCACCACCCGTCAGCACAATGCCACGTTCGGCGATATCGGCGGACAACTCTGGTGGCGTTTGCTCGAGTGCGGTTTTAACGGCACTGACAATCGAGGACAGTGCATCAGAAATCGCTTCAAGCACTTCGTCTGAATTGATCACAAACGAACGTGGCACACCTTCAGCAAGGTTACGACCACGCACTTCAATTTCGTCAACCTGACCATCCGCAAAGGCCATACCAACACCTTGCTTGATTCGCTCAGCGGTGGTTTCACCAATGATACAGCCATGCGCACGTCGTACATAAGTCACAATGTGCTCATCGAATAAGTCGCCACCGACGCGCAGTGAGTCCGCATAGACACAGCCCGATAGCGAAATAATCGCAATCTCAGTGGTACCGCCACCGATATCGACCACCATAGAGCCACAAGCTTGCTCGACTGGCATATCAGCACCCAGCGCGGCGGCCATCGGCTCTTCGATTAAGCGCACGTCTCGCGCCCCAGCGTTTAAAACCGCTTCACGAATCGCTTTGCGCTCGACCAAGGTCGATTTACAGGGCACACAAACCACCACACGTGGGGCAATCGGCCAGATGGTTTTTTCATGCACTTTTTGGATAAAGTGCCTGAGCATGGTTTCGGTCACTTCAAAATCTGCAATCACGCCATCTTTAAGCGGGCGGATCGCAGAAATATTCGCCGGTGTCCGTCCCAGCATTTGTTTGGCATCCAGCCCAACGGCGGCGACAGTTTTGGTGTAGCCTTGATGGCGAATAGCAACGACAGTGGGCTCATTAAGAACAATGCCTTTATTCGGCATATACACCAAGGTATTCGCCGTACCCAGATCAATGGCTAGATCTGTTGAAAACAGACCAAACAAACGTTTGAGGATCACAAGATATTCCAGTAAAGACGGGCAAAAAGCGTTATTGCGGTATAAGGGCGCAACTTTAACCAAACGCGGGCATTTGGACAAGTCGGTGTCTTATGTTGACATCCTTCATGACAAAAGAAAATGTGCAGCGCCACTTTAAATTACCGCACAACAGACACTAGGGTCTGTTGACGTTTGAGCCACGGCCGCGACACTGTCATCCATCTGGCGTAGCAGTATACGCTGCGTTGACCCCTTCAAGCGATACGCCTGTCTGCTTGCCTCTATACTGCTTACGCCGCAGTGCGGCCGAGACATGGAAGACTGCAAGCATATTTTTATGCAGCCTATACCCATTTCAGCCGTATCAATCCTGTCATTTTTGAGTTTAAAAAAATCCGTGTACTGACTCACTATTTTTTACAGAGGGTATTGAATTTTTTTTGGTTATTCTCATAAGGTATACTTTGCTGCACCAGCATTCTGATCGAGGAACCTATGGCCGACTCCAGCGCACCACTGACTGCCGAGGATGTACAACAAATCGCGGTACTTGCCCGTCTACACCTGTCCGAACAGCACCAAGTCGCCTATGCTGACAGCCTGAATCGGGTACTCAGCCTGATGGATCGTCTGGCGCGTGTTGATACTGACGGCGTTTTACCGATGGCCAGTCCGCATGACAATCCACAGCCACTGCGTGACGATGTGCCCACTGAGCCGAATCGCCGTGCCGACTATCAGGCGATTGCACCAGCGATCCAAGACGGTTTGTACCTCGTGCCCAAGGTGATCGAGTAAGCGGATTGAATCATCCTCTCGTTTTGTAATTTTTTGGAAAAAATCATGTCTGACTTACACTTACTTAGTCTTGGCGAACAAATTCACGGTTTGGCCAGTGGCCAGTTTTCATCAGTTGAGCTGACCCAACATTATTTGGCACGGATCAACGCACTTGATGGCCGCCTCAACAGCTTCATCACCGTCACGCCTGAACTCGCGCTTGCGCAAGCCACTGCCGCCGATCAACGCCGCGCTGACGGTCAAGCCCATGCGCTCACTGGCATTCCAATCGCCCAAAAAGACATTTTTTGTACCCAAGGCGTGAAAACCTCGTGTGGCTCAAAAATGCTGGATAATTTTATCGCGCCATACAATGCCACAGCAGTAGAGCATGCCAATACCGCAGGATTGGTCATGCTTGGCAAAACCAATATGGATGAGTTTGCGATGGGTTCATCCAACGAAAGCTCGTTTTATGGCGCAGTCAAAAACCCATGGGCCTTGGACCGCGTGCCAGGTGGCTCTTCAGGTGGTGCAGCGGCGGCGATTGCGGCAGATTTTGCGCCACTCGCCACAGGTACAGATACGGGCGGCTCGATTCGGCAACCCGCGTCATTTTGTGGCTTGACGGGATTAAAACCGACCTATGGCCGGGTGTCGCGCTTTGGCATGATTGCCTATGCATCAAGTCTGGATCAAGGCGGTCCGATGGCACGTGATGCCTATGGCTGTGCGCAATTGCTGCACGTCATGGCCGGACACGATGCCAAAGACTCGACCAGTGTCGAACGACCGGTCGATGATTATGTCGGCACGCTAAATCAGTCACTACAAGGACTACGCATCGGCATTCCGAAGCAGTATTTTGCCGATGGCCTCGATAGCGAGGTTAAAGCTAAAATCGAAACGGCACTGACACAACTCGAAGCCCTCGGTGCGACGCTGGTCGAGATTAACCTGACCACCACCGCAGCGGCGATTCCAGCGTACTACCTGATCGCGCCTGCCGAAGCCTCGTCCAACCTATCGCGCTATGATGGCGTGCGCTACGGCTATCGCTGTGATGCACCGAAGGATCTGAACGATTTATATATGCGTTCGCGGGCGGAAGGTTTTGGTGCCGAAGTACAACGGCGGATTTTGATCGGAACCTATGCCCTGTCCGCTGGCTATTATGATGCCTATTATCTCAAAGCCCAAAAAGTCCGTCGCTTGATTCAACAGGACTTCCTGCAAGCCTTTGAACAATGTGACGTGATTGCAGGCCCAACCGCACCAACCACCGCCTACGCGCTGGGCGACAAACAAGACCCCGTATCGATGTATCTCGGCGATATTTATACCATCGCAGTCAACTTGGCTGGCTTACCCGCGATCAGTGCACCATGTGGCTTTGATGCGGAGCAACTGCCGATTGGCCTACAACTGATCGGCAACTACTGGCGCGAAGCACAGCTACTGAACATCGCGCATCAATATCAACAACAGACTGATTGGCATAGCCAACGTGCGCCGATTGCGCGTGGACAGGAGGCGTAACCCATGGCAAAGCTCATACATGGCTGGGAAGTGGTGATTGGCCTTGAAATCCATTGCCAACTGAACACCCAGAGTAAAATTTTTTCCGGTAGCTCGACCAGTTTTGGGGCAGAACCGAATGCCCACGCCAGTCTGATTGATCTGGCTTTGCCCGGTGTACTGCCTGTATTGAACCGTGAAGTGGTCAATAAAGCCATTCGGCTGGGTCTGGGGATTGATGCAGAGATTGGTCGTGCGTCGGTATTTGCGCGTAAAAACTATTTTTACCCAGACCTCCCGAAAGGCTATCAAATCAGTCAGATGGATCACCCCATCGTCGGCAAAGGCCACGTCGATATTACCTTATCGGATGGCACGGTCAAGCGCATCGGCGTGACGCGGGCGCACCTTGAAGAAGATGCGGGTAAATCACTGCATGAAGACTTTGCGGGGATGACTGGGATCGACCTCAATCGCGCGGGTACACCATTGCTCGAAATCGTCTCGGAGCCAGACATGCGCTCGACCGAAGAAGCACTGGCCTATGTGCGGGCGATGCATGGCTTGGTGCGCTGGCTGGGTATCAGTGACGGCAACATGGCCGAAGGCTCGTTTCGCTGTGACTGCAATGTGTCGGTACGCCAAGTCGGTGATGAATATGGCACACGCTGCGAAATCAAAAACATCAACTCATTTCGGTTTATTGAACGCGCAATCGAGGTCGAAGTCGAACGCCAGATTGATCTCATCGAAGGCGGCGGACGGGTGATTCAAGCCACGCGCCTGTATGATCCTGTCAAAAACGAAACCCGCTCAATGCGCAGCAAGGAAGAGGCCAACGACTACCGTTACTTCCCTGATCCTGACTTGTTGCCTGTCATCATTACTGACGCGCAGATTGAGCAAATCCGCAGCGAACTGCCTGAACTGCCCGAAGCGCGTAAGGCTCGTTTTGCCAGTCAGTACGGCTTGTCCGCTTATGATGCACATGTGCTGACTGGCTCGCGCGAGTTGGCCGATTTCTTTGAAGCCACAGTGACCTCAGCAGGTGGCGATAGCCAAGCCAAACCCGCCGCCAACTGGGTGATGGGCGATCTGCTTGGTGCGCTGAACAAAGCCGAAAAAGACATCGTCGATGCACCAGTCACGCCTGAGCAGCTCGGTGGCATGATTGCACGGATTGCCGATAACACCATTTCGGGCAAAATCGCCAAACAAGTGTTTGCTGAGATGATGACGGGGTCTGGACAGTCTGCCGACCAGATCATCAGCGAAAAAGGCTTGAAACAAGAGACCGATACCGGTGCGATTGAAGCGATTATTCGTGAGGTTTTAACGGCCAATCCTGCCATGGTCGAGGATGTTAAAGGCGGCAAAGAAAAAGCCTTTAACGGTCTGGTCGGTCAGGTGATGAAAGCCAGTCGCGGCAAGGCCAATCCCGCACAGGTCAATCAACTAATGAAGAAACTACTGGCTGAATAGTGTTTTTGTCTGCACCCCAAACCACTGCTTCGGCAGTGGTTTTTATTCTCCCGTGCACAAACAAGCATAAAAACGACTGACGAATAGCCGCCAGCAAATGTAACAAAATGTTGACTTTAATCCGTAACTACATACAATCAGCAGCGTCTACAAAAGACACTCACAACTTAAATTCGGGTGACTCAACATGTTAAAACAACTTTCCGTTATTGCCATCGCACTACTCGCTACGCAAGCTAATGCAGCAGTTGGCAAGCCATTTGTTGATGTTGGTTTTGGTCAAGCAACCTTTCAAGATGCATGTGAAACAAATACCATTTCTGATTTTGATACTGCTGCAAGACTCGACAGTTGTGATGATAAAGATACGTTTTTCCGTTTAGGTGCGGGTGTTATGCTTGACCCAACTTTTAGTGCAGAAATGAGTTATCTTAACTTTGGCGAAGCTACACTTACGGGTCGCGGTTTTAATCGTGACATCGGGCGATTTATTTTTAATGGAAGTATTGAGGCGCAAGCATTAGCCCTACAATTAGGCGCTTATGCACCCCTAGCATCAAACTTCAATATTTATGGTAAATTGGGTTTTGCTTATACAGATATTGACCTCAATGTCGACGCTAATAGCGTAGGACAAGCAGGCACAGCATCGATCAGCGACAGTGATCTAGAAGCTATTATCACCGCAGGAGCAGCCTACACATTGATGCCAAATGTAGGCGTAAACTTCCAAGTCGATTTTATCCCTAAAGCAGGAACAGAAGAAACAGGTGAAAGCGATCTGACCGCCATTTCGCTGGGTCTAAAATACCAGTTCTAATCCCGTCTGATGGATGGAACCTAAAAACCACTGCTTTGGCGGTGGTTTTTTGCTAAAAGATCAAAATTTGTCGCCACCAAAATGATAAATGTAACAAAATATTGACTAAAACCTGTATTCCAATACAATCAAGGACAGTCTTGAAAAAGACCTCCCCAACACCAATACGGGTACATCATCATGTTAAAACAACTGTCGATTATTGCGATTACCCTGCTTGCCACGCATGCCCATTCAGCCCTCAGCCAGCCTTT
>JBBKWW010000168.1:0-5430 GCA_037969155.1 Moraxellaceae bacterium | reverse complement strand
ATTTCACGCTACATTGTGGTGTTTTATAACGGGGTTCGCCTGCATTCGACGTTGGGCTATCAGTCGCCCAATCAGTTTGAGCAGGCCAACCAAAATCTCCTTAACCGAGTGTCTCATTTTGCTTGACCATTACAGACAGTTCCAGATAGGTAGTGTTCAACAACTTGCTGCTTAAACTCTTGACTATGTTTGGCCATAAAAATGCACCCTTCAAATTGGACTGGGGTGTCCAACTTTCAGGGTGCAGTTCACTCGTTGCTGGTTTTTTTATTGTGGTGCGGCACAACAACACACAGCCCAGTGTCATGAAAATGAAATACCAACATCACCAATCTGTCATCTCTCAAACCTATAGTTTGGCTTGACCCAAAGACAAGCATCCGGCTTTGCCGTTTTATCCGTTTTGTTGATCTAGTCGGTGCAGTGTCTGCATCGCTCACGAGGAATGATCATGCGCCTAAACCTGCTTACCACGACACTGGCACTGGCCACTACTGCTGCATTCGCACTATCTGCACCTGCAATGGCGCGTAATAACGTGCAAATCGCTGGCTCTTCAACCGTCCTGCCATTTGCCAGTATTGCTGCCGAAGAGTTTGGCCGTAATTTCCCACAATTCAAAACACCCGTCGTCGGCTCAGGTGGCACAGGCGGTGGCTTCCGTCAGTTCTGCCAAGGCACCGGTGAAAACACCATCGACATCGCCAATGCCTCACGCAAAATCGGCGCAGAAGAAATCGTCAGCTGTGGTAAAGCAGGCGTGAGCAAAATCCACGAAATCATGTTTGGTTATGACGGCATCGTGTTTGCTTCCGACGCCAAAGGCCAAGCCTACGCGCTCAAACCACACCATTTATTCTTGGCTGGTGCGACTCAGATCCCGACTCGTGATGGCAAAATCATCGCTAACCCATATACAAAATGGTCAGAGATTGACCCCGTGCTGCCTAACCTCGCCATTAATCTGGTCATTCCAGCATCGAACCATGGCACACGTGAAGTATACGAAGAAAAAGTTCATGCGGCGGGTTGCAAACAGTTCTCACTGGTCAAAGCCATGGATAAAGATGCACAGAAAAAATTCTGTTCAGCAATTCGTCGTGATGGTCGTGTAGTCGAAGTGGCGGGTGACTACACCGAATCACTGGCAAAACTACAAGCCAACAAAGATGCCGTTGGGGCGTTTGGTCTGAGCTTCTATGAAGCCAACACCGACAAGCTGCGTGTGGCCACGGTGAACGGTGTTGCACCGAGTGTCGCCAATATTCTCAGTGGCAGCTACCCTGTGTCACGCCCACTGTACTTCTATATCAAGGGTGAACATCTGGGTGTCATCCCAGGTCTGGCCGAATACACTGAGTATTTCTTGAATGCTCGTGTGTCTGGCAAAAACAGCCCGCTGGATAAAGCTGGCCTGATTCCGATGCCGGATGATGTTCGCGCTAAAGTATTGGCCGACTTCAAAAACCGTGTCGTCGTGAAATAATAATGCGCCGCGTCAGGCGATAATCACCGCATCAACCCCCTAAATCAAACAGATCGACCATGTGTCGGTCTGTTTTTTTCATTAAACTGTCACAATTGCATGCTGAGATGGTGCGCTATCATTTTTTTGTCATATTGCACTCGTATAGTCTGCTGCAAATCGAATGCAATTTTCAGCTTGTCACGGGGGCAGCATGAATTTAATCCTGATCGCGGTATTGTTGGCGTTAATGGCGCTGGCGTACCAGATCGGCCTGAAAAAAAGTAAAGCGGTTGCCGGAACTGGGCAAAATTCCGCCGCTTTACATTCACGGCCGGGTTACTACGGATCACTGGTCGCACTGTGGTGCGGTATTCCAGCGTTTCTTGTTTTGATTTTTTGGTCACTTGGTGAAACCAGCATTATTCGCCATCTGGTGATGTCGTCTTTACCAGACAACATGATTGCAGGGCTTAACCCAGACCAAATCAATGTGATGATGGTCAGACTCAGCCAAATCGCCTCAGGCTTTGGCGTCAACGACCCCACACAAACTGAGCTGGCCGCAGCCGTGCAACTCAAGGCACTGCAAACCACGGCCATGCTAGCCAAAATAACCGTGGTGGTCTCCATTGCACTGGCTGGTTTAGCCTATGCTCGGCAGCGCATTTCAGCAGACCTACGGGCGCGTAACAGCGTCGAAACCACGATTAAAATCGCCCTTGCTGCCTCATCCGTGATTGCGGTGCTGACCACCGTCGGCATTGTGCTGTCCATGTTCAATGAAGCCATGCGATTCTTTAGCTTTGTCAGCCCAATCGATTTTTTCTTTGGCACGACATGGAACCCTGGCTTCTCTACACATGGCACGTCAGTGGGCGAATATGGCTTACTGCCCCTGCTGTGGGGCACGATCATGATCAGCTTGATCGCCTTGTCAGTGTCTGTGCCGTTGGGCTTGATGACTGCCATCTATCTGGCCGAATATGCCTCAAGCCGCACCCGCTCCATCGTAAAACCAACCATTGAGATATTGGCGGGGATTCCCACGATTGTGTATGGCGTGTTTGCGCTGATCGTACTGGGGCCATTTTTATCTCGGATGGGCGAGTCAGTCGGCCTATCGATTAATGCCACCAGCGCATTGACGGCTGGACTGGTGATGGGGATTATGATTATCCCGTTCATCTCATCACTCTCAGACGATATTATCACCCAAGTACCGCGTGCCATGCGTGATGGCTCACTGGGACTGGGTGGCACGAAGTCAGAAACCATCCTGAAAGTGGTTATTCCGGCAGCCTTACCCGGTATTGTTGGTGCGTTTTTGTTGGCCACCAGTCGGGCGATTGGTGAAACCATGATCGTGGTTCTCGCGGCAGGTAACTCACCCGTCTTACACGCCAATCCGCTTGAAGCGGTATCAACCGTGACGGTGAACATCGTCAAGCAACTGACCGGTGATACTGATTTTGCCAGCCCACAATCATTGGTCGCCTTCGCACTTGGCTTGACCCTCTTTATGATTACTTTGGCCCTCAACGTCTTTGCGCTGTACATCGTGCGTAAATATCGGGAGCAGTACGAATGAGTCAACCCCTTACCACTGCCACTGAAGCGAACTCGCGTGAGGTCTGGCGCAATACCGTCAAAGGGTCACTCAAGCGCCGCAATCGCAAAGAGACGATTTTTAAAGTTCTCGGCATCTCTGCGGTATCGATCAGTGTATTCTTTGTGGCGATGCTATTCACCAGTATTATCTCTAAAGGCTTGCCTGCATTTTGGCAGACCAAAATCACTGCGCCAGTGTACTTCGATCCTACAGTGATTCAGATTCCGCCGAGACCCGTGGCGCAAGCTGGTGAAACGCCACAAGCGCTCCAGCAACGCGATTTTGCGTGGCAGTCTGAAGTCGGCATGGTGGACTGGCAGTTACTGCTTGAAAACACCGTGATCAAAGCTCGGCCAGCGCTTGAGGCGCAACGTGCAGAACTATTATCACTGTACTCAACCGATCAGCGCTTCCGCCTGCGGGACATGGTGATTAACGACCCCAAAATCATTGGCAAAACGGTAGACATGAGCCTGCTGGCTGATGCGAACATCGACGTTTGGTTACGCGGTAATATCGACCGCAGCCTACCCGATGCGCAACAACAGCTCTCCCCCGAGATTCGCAAGATCGCAGATGAGCTGTATGCCAGCGACCTGATCCAATTGCAATTCAGTACCGAGATTTTTAGTAACCCTGACTCACGCAGTGCACCAGCCTCAGCAGGTCTTGCTGGTGCATTCATGGGCTCACTGTACATGATGCTGATCGTGATCTTCGTCGCTGTGCCGCTCGGTGTGGCCAGCGCCATTTATCTCGAAGAGTTTGCGCCAAAAAATCGACTCACCGATTTGGTTGAAGTAAATATCAACAACCTCGCAGCGGTCCCCTCGATTGTGTTCGGTCTGTTAGGGGCGGTCATCTTTATTAACTACTTTAAAATGCCACTCTCTGCCCCGTTAGTGGGTGGTTTGGTGTTATCGTTACTGACACTGCCCACGGTCATTATCGCCACCCGTGCATCACTCAAGGCCGTGCCACCGTCGATTCGGCAGGCGGCTTTAGGACTGGGCGCATCCAAAATGCAAAGTGTGTTTCACCACACCTTGCCACTGGCGGTGCCGGGCATTTTGACGGGTGTGATCATTGGGATTGCCCATGCGGTCGGCGAAACCGCACCACTGCTGTTGATTGGCATGAGTGCGTTTGTCGCGAGTATTCCAGCCTCACCGATGGATCAAGCGACTGCATTACCCGTACAGATCTATCTGTGGCAAGGTAACGAACTGCGTAACTTCTTTGAAGCACGCACATCAGCAGCCATTATGGTGCTACTCGCACTACTGCTCTCCCTGAATGGCTTGGCAATCTGGCTCCGTAAAAAATTCGAGACGAGGTGGTAAATGAACATGGTCAATACACCCAACCTAAGCACAACCCCGACACAAACTAGTGTACCCTCTCACACTGGCATGCAGTTTGACCTTGGTAATAAGACCGTGACTGACTTGAACAAACAGACTCCGAAAGTAAAGCTTTCAGCACAAGACGTCCATGTGTATTACGACGATGCTGAAGCGATTAAAGGCATTAGCCTTGACATCAATCAGAACGAAGTGATCGCCTTTATTGGGCCATCAGGCTGTGGTAAATCCACCTTCTTGCGGACATTAAACCGCATGAATGACACCATCGATAGCTGCCGTGTCACCGGCAAGATCATCATGGATGAACAGGATATCTACGATCCCAGTCTTGACGTGGTACTCCTCCGCGCTCAAGTCGGCATGGTCTTCCAAAAGCCCAACCCCTTTCCAAAATCCATCTATGAAAACGTCGCGTATGGACCAAAACTGCATGGTTTGGCCAAAAACAAGACCGACATGGATGAGATTGTTGAAAACAGCCTACGCCGTGCTGGACTGTGGGATGAAGTCAAAGACCGCCTAAAACAGCCGGGCACTGGCTTATCCGGTGGTCAACAGCAGCGCTTGTGTATCGCCCGCACGATTGCGGTAAGCCCAGAAGTGATCTTGATGGATGAGCCTTGCTCAGCACTTGATCCCATTGCAACCGCCAAAGTCGAAGAGCTGATTAGCGAGCTTTCCACACAGTACACCATCGTGATTGTGACGCACTCGATGCAACAAGCAGCGCGTGTTTCCACCCGTACGGCGTACTTCCATCTCGGTGATTTGATCGAAGTCGATAGCACCGAAAAAGTCTTCTCGACCCCATCACATCATCTGACCGAAGCATATATCACGGGCCGCTTTGGCTAGGGGCTGTTGACGTTTGAGCCACGGCCGCGACACTGGCAGTTTTTGAGGGGATACAAGGCGTGAATCGTGAGGCTTAGTCATTCTAAGCAAACGACTCGCAACGCAGTAGCCCCCAAAAACTGCCGTGTCCC
>JBBKWW010000167.1:0-10275 GCA_037969155.1 Moraxellaceae bacterium | reverse complement strand
CTAAGATTTAAAAACAAAAAAGCCGCGATCAGGCGGCTATTTTGTCACAGCTAAACCAAGGCTAATCCGTGGCTGAGCAGCGTTTTAGGCGATGATCTAGGCATTGTTGCCCAGTTTGTTATTGACGTAGTCAATCGCAGACTGAACGGTGGTAATCGAGCCTGAATCTTCGTCTGGAATCGTGATCGAAAAATCATTTTCGAAAGACATGACCAACTCGACTAAGTCGAGCGAATCCGCTCCCAAATCATCCATAAAAGAAGCGTCGTTGTTAATTTCTTCGGCACGCATTCCTAGCTGCTCAGCAACAGCCTTCTTAATGCGCAGTTCGATGTCGCTCACAGGATTCTCCTCACAGTGTGGCGTCTTTAAAATTCGGCTTCAGTATAGAGTAAAGCCGCTCAGTTACCAACAATCCTACCATCAACTCATGCAGATTAGTCACTCATTGCACACGATGTTAATCAAAATACATGCCACCATTCACGGGTAATACTGTACCCGTGATGTAACTGGCATTGGCACTTGCTAAAAAGCATACCGCAGCCGCGATGTCTTGTGGTTGGCCTAAACGTCCAAGCGGAATCGTTTCGAGCAGTTTTTCGCGCAAATTGGCCTCTAACACATCGGTCATATCCGTTTCAATGAAGCCAGGTGAGACACAATTGACGGTAATATTGCGACTGCCCATCTCACGCGCCAGCGCACGACTAAACCCTTCAATGCCTGCTTTGGCAGCGGCATAGTTGGTCTGACCTGCACTACCCAGCTTGGCACTGACCGACGTGATATTAATGATCCGCCCAAAACGGGCTTTGGCCATGCCTTTTAATACCCGTTTGGACAAACAAAAAACAGCATTCAAATGTACATGAATGATGTCATTCCAGTCATCGGTTTTCATGCGTAGCAACAGGTTATCTTTGGTAATGCCAGCATTATTGACCAGCACGGCCACCGTACCGTATTGCTGCTCAATCTGAGTGACCAACGCATCAATCGCCGCGTGGTCGCGTACATCCAACACCAGTCCCACACCCTGTCCAGCATGCCGCTCAGTAATCGCTTGCGCACCCGCCGTGCTGGTCGCAGTGCCGACCACAAAAAACCCATCCGCTTGGAGCTGGTGTGCAATCGCGGCCCCAATGCCACGACTTGCACCAGTCACCAGTGCGATTTTTTGTGTGTCTGTGGTCAATATCGTCATGCAATGTTTCCTCCAGCCAAAGCAACTTGCTCTAGCGCATCTTCTAAACGGCTGCGCGTATCCAGTGGATATGCGGTAAAGCCCTGAGGCATCCGCTTGGCCAGCCCGACCAACACATTACCCGGCCCACACTCGACCAACTGCCCAATCCCAGCATCAGCCAACACTTGCATGGTCTGTGTCCAGCGGACTGGCTGACACAACTGATCAATCAATGCTTGGCGAATCGCCTCAATATCCGTGGCAATCTCGGCACGCGCATTCTGGATCACTGGAATGACAGGTGCATGAAACGTGGTGCGTTGCAGTAAATCAGCAAGCTGTCCTGCGGCGGGCTGCATCAAGCTGCAATGTGACGGCACACTCACGGGCAGTGCCAAAGCCTTACCACCCAGTGCCTTAAATTCCGCCATCGCCTGTTGTACCGCAGCCTGTGTGCCTGCAATCACCACCTGACCCACCGCATTAAAATTGGCCGCTTGCACCACCTGACCCATTGCCGTGCTGACTCGCGCACAGCCGTCAATCACCACACGATCCTCTAAGCCTATAATCGCTGCCATCGCGCCCGTACCCACCGGTACAGCCGTTTGCATCAATTGACCACGTGCATGCACCAAACGCACAGCATCGGCTAAGCTCAACACGTCGGCGGCCACCAAGGCACTGTACTCACCGAGGGAGTGTCCTGCCAACACAGTCGGCTTAAAGCCGCCCAATGCCTGCCAAAGTCGCCATAGCGCCACACTACTGGCCAGAATCACTGGCTGGGTAAATTCGGTTTGATTCAGCCGAGCATCACCTTGAGCGATCTGCCACAGATCCAAGCCAACCGCCTCACTGGCTTCAGCAAAACATTCGCGTACCTGAATAAATTCTTGATAAATCTCAGCCAGCATACCGGCTTTTTGTGAGCCTTGACCCGTAAATAAAAAACCGATCCGAACACTTTGCTTGGCTACACCATCCATCGTCATTTGTACACTCCTGCATGAGATTGCCTGAGGCGCTGCCTCAAATTTGACGTTGAATCAAAGCGGGAATATCATGCTCCGCCGCACGAATGGCCACCTCTAAAGCACGGGCAAACGCCACCCGATCTGCCCCGCCATGACTTTTAATCACTGTTCCTGCCAAGCCTACCAAAGGCCCACCATTATGGTGAGCAGGATTAAGGCGCTGCCGCAAGCGCTTTAATACGGGCAGTGCAACCAAGCCCATCAGTTTAGTCATCGTATTACGCGAAAACTCAGCCTTTAAGCTATCCGCAAACAAATGCGCCACCCCCTCGGCGGTTTTTAACGCAATATTGCCGTGTAAACCATCACAAACCACAATGTCGGCTTGATCAGCAAAAATCCCATTGCCCTCAATAAAGCCCAAATAATTTAAGCTGCTGAGCTTGAGTAATTGGTGTGCCTCACGAATGACGTCATTGCCTTTGATTTCTTCTTCGCCGATATTCAGCAAGCGAATTCGGGGATGCTGCTGATCGGTGATCGCGGAGACCACCACATGCGCCATATGCGCAAACTGATAGAGATGCTGGGCATTGACGCCCACATTAGCACCTAAGTCCAGCATGTAACATACGCCTTGTGCGGTGGGTAATGCGCTCATAATCGCTGGACGTTCGATGCCATCACAGGTTTTTAATACCATACGACCAAGCGCCATCAGTGCGCCAGTATTGCCCGCGCTAACACACGCATCGGCCTGCTGGTGTTTAACGGCTTCTAAGGCGAGCCGCATCGAGGAGTGACGTTTTTGGCGCAGGGCCACTGAAAGGGAATCATCCATGGTAACGAATTCTGGGGTGTGCTGTACATGTAGGCGTGACAAAGCGTCACTGCTAAAGGTCTTTAAATAAGGTTGGATACTGGCTTGATCGCCATATAACTGCACCCTCAACTGAGGATGACGCAACAAAATATCTTGTACCGCTGGAACGACAACGCGGGGACCGAAATCCCCGCCCATGGCATCGACTGCAAGTCGGATGGCCACTTTTACTGCACCGTCACGTGATTAACGCGACATCGCCAACACTTACTCGTCGATGGCTGCAACCGCAAACAACTGACGACCACGGTAAAAACCATCTTTGGTCACATGGTGACGCAAGTGGGTTTCGCCAGTGGTTTTATCGACAGATACCGCTGCAATAGTCAGGGCATCATGTGAACGGCGCATGTCACGACGTGAACGGCTTACTCGGTTTTGCTGAACGGCCATGGGAGGCTCCTTGTATCAAAGATCGGACGGCCAGTCAGCTGGAACCGTCAGTCGGGTTAAATGCCACATTTCATCCTGTGTTGCCAAAGCACGCACTAGGACTGCAAATTGCCTTTCAAGCTGGCCAAAATACCAAATGGATTATCGGTGCGCTTGGGCTGATCGTCGTCTAGTTCTACTGTCGCCACTTTCAGCTCACAGTCATCATGACGCGGTGCCAAAGGCAACGACAGCAGCATTTCGTCTTCAAGCAAGGCCAGTAAATCAATGACTTGTTCATCATCAATCCCATGTGCCAATTGCTCTTCGCTCAATACCACAAAATCGGCATCTTCGCCTAAACGGTCGGCATACTTCAGATCACTCAGCAAGGCCAAGTCAACTACGGTATCCACGTCTTGTTGCACTGGCTCCAGACAACGCTGGCAGGTCAACGCGACGCTGGTGTGTAACACTGCTTCAATACAGGCCACACCCCGCTCATTTTGGTACAAACGACACTGCACTTGCACTTCAAGCGCATCTACTGGCGGAACAACATCTTGCGCGATCCGAGTAAAACGTGACAATGGCACGCTACCTGACCACGAAAAGCCTTGTTCGGCTCGTTTAAACGGCTCGATCTGCGCCGGAAAGGTATTTGCTGACATAATAGGGCGTGAATTCTACAAAGTTGCGTGGGATGTGTCAAAGCATAGAGTGCTTTTCAGACAAAATCATGCAAATTCTCTACTGAATCGTCAATAAGTCTAATCTGTGTGGCAAAATCATGCCGCCCGATCACCACCGAACTCGAGTCATTCTGCTGTGAACTCTGCCATTTTTGCGCTTCTACACCAGCCCGATCCAAAACTTTCATTATCTCATTCAGCAGCTTGGCCAGAACATACTGATGAATCGGCACAAGTTATCTGGCTGATTGAGCAGTTTAATGCGTGTTTTACTGAGCAAAACACAATCTTGGCACATAGTACCGATGAACCAGAATATTTACCCGCCACGAATCAACAACCGGCACAGATTTTATTTGCACACGGATTTTTTGCCAGCGCCTTACATGAGATCAGCCATTGGTGTATTGCAGGGGCTGAACGGCGCACGCAGCCCGACTTAGGTTACTGGTACGCTCCTGATGGTCGAACACAAGAACAGCAGCAGTTGTTTGAACAGGTCGAAATCAAACCGCAAGCACTGGAATGGTTACTGAGCGCGGCCTGCGGGCGGCCATTTCGAGTCTCATTGGATAATTTAAATGGTGATGCGGGCAATGGCGAGCACTTTAAAGATGCGGTGTCTGCCCGTCTACAAGCATTACTCGACGGTACTGCTCCGATTCCACGCGATGCACAACGCTTGCTGCGGGTGCTGTTGGCGGGTATTCGTCCCAATCGACCGCTGTGTTGCAGTGAATTTCGACGTGATCGGCTGTAACACAACGATGATCGATTCAAACTAATGAGCGCTTTAAAAAACAGCGTATAATCAAACCAATCTGATCGTGGAGTGAAGATCATGTTGCATCTGCGTATTCACCCTGATAATCCGCAAAGCCGACTGATTGAGCAAGCAGCACAGCGGATTCACCAAGGCGATATCGTGGCCTATCCAACCGATACCGCCTATGCACTCGGCTGTCATATCGGCGACAAAAACGCCATGGAGCGGATTGGTCGAATTCGCCGCCTGTCTGACAAACATCAATACACGTTACTGTGTCGGGATCTATCCGAGATCGCCACTTATGCGCGGGTCAGCAATTCGATGTACCGCCTGTTAAAAGCGCATACCCCTAGCCCCTGCACGTTTATTCTGCCCGCAACCAGCGAAGTGCCACGCCGCTTGATGCACCCAAAACGTAAAACCATCGGCATTCGTGTACCAACCCATCCCGTCTGTCAAGCCTTGCTCGACGCCCTCGGTGAACCGATGCTCACCAGTACCCTACAGCTGCCAGAACAACAGCAGCCAATGGATGACCCAGAGGAAATTGAGGCGTTATTAAGCACTAGACTTGATGTTTTACTCGACAGTGGCCTCATCACACGGGGTTTAACCACCATTATTGATTTGTCGGGTGACGAACCGGTGTTGGTTCGACAAGGCATGGGCGATGTCAGCGCAATTTTGTTCTAGCCAAAATCACACCCGCTCAAACCACCGGCATGATGCTGAGATAGCGGCCGAGATAGAGGCGTAGATACAAAAAATACAAATGCATCTGCTCCAAATGACTGTCCGTTCGGGATAATTCGTGCCGAAGTAGATGAACTTTGCTATACTACTACCTGAATTTTTCGCGCACTTGCTCGCGGGATAATGCTTTTACTGTGATAACTGTCATGATGCCACGAATCTACATTTTGTCCGACGTCACAACCCATTTGACTGATCAGTCCATGCCACACTGCGACCATCACCTACAGATTTTAGCCCACATGTCTTCATGCCATGATTAGTCTCCCGCTCAGTCCAGCGCGGATTGATGAAACGTGGCTAGACGCACTGCCCAGCGATCTGTATATCCCGCCCGAAGCCTTTGCTATTTTACTCGAACGCTTCGAAGGGCCACTGGATTTTTTGCTCTATCTGGTCAAAAAGAACGGCTTTGATTTACGCCAGATCGACATCGCACCGATTGCCAGCCAGTACATCGCGTATATCAATCTGATGCAGGATTTAGATGTTGAATTGGCCGCAGATTATCTGGTGATGGCAGCCCTACTGGCCGACATTAAGTCACGCCTGTTGCTGCCCAAGCCCAGTAAGGTAGCGATTGAGGATGATCCTCGGCAAAACCTGCTAGAGCGTTTGGCACGTTATGCCCAAATCAAAGCGTCAGCGCAGCAGCTTCAGCATGCTGAGATTTTAGGCCGCGACCGTTATCTGACTGCGGTGGCCATTCCGGCTGAGCAGCCCAGTCACACGGATCGCTTTGCGGCGCAATTATTGCATGATGCGATGCGTGCCTTACTCGGACGACCCGCACCACTGATGCATGACATACCCGCCGAGTCAGTTGATCTGGCTGAGCGGATAGATTCAGTACAACGTGCCATACAGTCGGGTCAGCC
This sequence comes from Moraxellaceae bacterium, assembly GCA_037969155.1. Lineage (GTDB taxonomy): Bacteria > Pseudomonadota > Gammaproteobacteria > Pseudomonadales > Moraxellaceae > JAYXXU01. Next base: position 3,762 of record JBBKWW010000167.1, on the reverse strand, counting down.
GGTATGCTTTACCGCGTTATTATTGGTGCAGCAAGGCCGCATTGGCGTGGTTGTCACCTTGCTTGCCGTGCTGGAACTGTTACGCCAACGCTGCATCCAGATCCTAGACGATGGCCTAGACAGCGTACACCCGCTTCGAGTGATCCGGTGTATGGAGTGATGACCTGATGTCGATGCAGCAGGTACAGCTCAATCAGCTGGAGGCAGTGCTGTTTGCCAGTGAATCGGCGCTGTCTTTACAGCGTTTACAAGACTTGCTGCAACAGGTGTATAGCCGTCACGATATTTTGGCGGGTTTGGCACTACTCAGCCAACGCTACCACGGTAGTGCCTTGTGCTTGCAAGAAGGCGTGCAAGGCTGGCGGATCGAAATACGCGCCGCGTATGCCGAGGTGATTCAAACTGCATGGCCAGAGCGACCACTGAAACTATCACAGGCATTGCTCGAAATTTTAAGTGTGATTGCATACCACCAGCCGGTGACGCGCAGTGACATTGAACAGATACGCGGAGTGGCTGTGAATAGCCAAATCCTCCGCACATTATTCGATCGCCAATGGATTGTCGAGCGAGGGCATCGTGATGTGGCAGGGCGTCCTGCGCTACTGGTCACCACACGGTTTTTTCTAGAAGCATTTGGTTTGCGGTCTTTGGCTGACTTACCCGTGCTTGAGCAAACCATGATTCCTTTGGCAACTGATTCTTGATGCCGTGGTCTGATGCGTTGGGGCTAAAACAAAATCTTTGAGTTGAGGTATAGACATGAGCGAGAAATTACAGAAGGTTCTAGCAAGAATGGGGCTTGGCTCCCGTCGCTATATGGAAGAAGTGATTGCTGCTGGCCGCGTCAGTGTGAATGGCCGTGTGGCGACCGTCGGCGAGCGCATTGAGCCGACCGATGAGCTACGGATTGATGGCCGTAAACTCAGCTACCAAGCCGAAGAAGAAGTGCGTCGTCGCGTGTTGGTCTACTATAAGCCAGAAGGTGAAATTTGCTCACGCAATGATCCGGAAGGCAGACCGACCGTGTTTGAGCAACTGCCACAACTGGCCAATGACCGCTGGGTCATGGTGGGACGCTTGGACATTAACAGTACCGGCTTACTGTTATTTACCAATGATGGTGAGCTGGCCAATCGGCTGATGCACCCGTCTAATGAAGTCGAACGTGAATACGCAGTGCGCGTCATGGGTGAAGTCACCAATGCTATTCGTACCACGCTGATCACAGGCGTCGAACTTGAAGATGGTCCAGCTAAGTTTGAATCGTTTAAAGAAATCGGTGGCGACGGCATCAACCGCTGGTATCAAGTGGTGGTCAAAGAAGGCCGTAACCGCGAAGTGCGCCGTCTATTCGAATCACAGGAACTGAAAGTCAGCCGCCTACTGCGTACCCGCTACGGCAGTGTGATTTTGCCGCGTGAACTGCGTACTGGGCGCTGGATTGAACTGGATAAACCTGAGATCGATCATCTGGTACAAAGCGTGCAACTGAAACCACGTGTCGGAACAGGCTTGTATGGTATGGCCAAACGCCGTGCCGAAAAGCAGATGGAAAACCCACTGCCCGCACGTCGTGGTGGTTATCTACGGCAGCAAAAGCGCGACAATACCACGCAGTAAGCCGTAGCCAAAAACAGTAATACACCGAAGGTCTGCAACTCATGCAGGCCTTTTTATACTCTTAACGCCAACAACAATCATCATACAAAAATAAATCTTATTGCAAATAAGAATGATTATCTGTAAGATTTCTGTCGAACCTTAGGCATTTTGCGTAATCGGAGCACTACTCATGACCATGACCCACACTCGAATCTTTCGGCTCAATCCCATTATGCTTGGTCTACTCAGCACAATCGCCGCTGGACACGTGTTTGCGGACAGCACGGACAGCCAGCGCTTACCGACCATCCAAGTGGTGGCCAGCAGTGCTGATCAGTATGCCATTGCGCAGCAGACGGGTGCAGTCACTGTGGTCAGTGCTGAACAGATCGAAATGATTCAACCACGCTCTACCGAAGATATCCTCAAGCGTGTTCCAGGTGTCTACATTAAACCTGAAGAAGAATCTGCCGTCGTGGTCAACGTCGGCATTCGTGGTCTCAGTGCCGCCGACTATAAAACCACCGTATTAGAAGATGGTGTGCCAGTGGCTGCTGGGCTATTTGTGGGCAATGCCCGCTATTACAATCCGCGTGCCAGCCGGATTGACAGTGTTGAAGTGCTCAAAGGCGCCGCTGCCCTACGCTACGGACCGGGTAATGTCGGCGGTGTGATTAACTATCGCACCAAGCAGCCCAAAGATGGGGTCAGCATCGACACTTCGATTGGCTCTTGGAATACCTACCGCACGTCAGTAGAACTAGGCGGTAGCTCACCGAATAAAGACAGCGTATTTGGCGCAATTTTGAGCCATGATAAAAGCGACGGCTTTATGGGTAAGGGCTACGAGTCCAAGGATGCGGTGATCAAGGCGGGGACTGCCATTGGTGACGATCAATCCATCGGCGTAAAATTTACCCACTACGAAAATGATGCCAACATCTCCTATCGCGGCTTGTTTTTAAATGATTACAACAATAAATCTGACCAAAATCCTGCGCCAGACGATTACTTCCTCACCGAACGCGACTCGTTTGACATCAATCATCGCTGGGATATTACGGATGGCATGCGGCTAGAATCGCTGTTTTATTGGAGCGAGATGAACCGCGACTACTGGCGTTTTGATATTGATAAAGCGGCATCAACCACAGCTCAACGTTGGATCTATACCGATAGCCTGAATGGCAATAACCGCTCGTTTCAACGTTATGGTGCAGAAACTCGCCTGACTGCCGAAAACCAACTGGCTGGCGTGACAGGTGAAGCCGAAATCGGTCTACGTCTATTAACCGAAAAAATGTTTGACCAAAAAATTGCTGCCACTCGTGCGAAACCACGCACAGGCACACTGAGCACAGATCGAATCGACAGTGCAGAAAGCATCGCGCTCTATGCCCAAAATCGCTTTGACCTGACCGATCAACTCTCAGTAACGCCTGGTCTGCGGGCTGAACATTACAGCCAAAAACGGGTAGATCTGCAAAGCGGTAAATCAGCCAAAACCGACAATACCGAAATCATGCCGGGTTTAGGCATGACCTTTCAGCTCACGCCAGCCGCGCAAGTATATGGCAGTGTGTATCAGGCGTTCGCTCCAGCTTTAAACGATGACTCGCTGGATGGCTTGCAAGATCAGCAGCTCGATGCCGAAAAATCTGTCAGCTTTGAAGTCGGTGTCCGTGGCGCACAAGATCAGCTCAGCTATGAACTGACCGCATTTCGGATGGATTTTGACAACCAGATCATTCCTGCCAACAGCAATAGCAACTTCCAATCCACCAATGGTGGCAAAACCTTGCATCAAGGGCTAGAAGGTGCAGTCAATTACGCATTTGGCAATGGCATTGACCTGTTTGCCAATCTCACTTGGCTAGCAGATGCTGAGTTCAAGGGTGACCGTTTTGAAAAGAACGGGACGCTGAGCACTCGCGATGGCAACCGCGTGACCTATACTCCTGAGTTTGTCGCCAATGCCGGTATCGCGTATGAGATGAATAACTTGCGCACGCAACTGAGTGCACACTATATGGACACTCAATTCACAGATACCCTAAATACCACCGCGATCAGCGAAAATACCAGTGGCTTTTTTACCGGTCAACTCGCGGCCTACACCACCGTGGATCTGACCTCGCGCTATCGCGTCAGTGATCA